>JAKOXM010000427.1 GCA_029781095.1 Bacteroidota bacterium | reverse complement strand
CCTGGCACTTCACCGAACTCGAAGCCGGGGAAAAACGAAACCTGTTCGTCAGCCTCGCTGGCACGGCCAATATGATCAAGGACACCAGCGCCTTCATCCATCTGGAAGCGATATTCGCCCCCGACGACCCGGCCGTGGCGCCCGAACGGTATGTGATGGAGGTAGAGATCGTGGCCTCGCATGACCCCAACGCCATTGCCGTGTCGGACAATCGAGTGAATTATCGCACGCTGGGCAACAAAAAAATCGCCTACCAGGTGCGGTTTCAGAACAACGGCGAAGGGCCGGCGAGCACCGTTGAGGTAAAAGTGGAAATGCCCAAAGGCCTCGACATGGCCCGCATGCGTCCGCTCGACTGGTATCCGAAGTGCCCGATTTGCCCGAAAACACCCACCGACCGCAGTTGCCTGGATACGACATCGACCAAAGACGGGCTCGTGTTTACCTTCCGGAATATCTATTTGCCGGGCAGCAAACAAAAGGATGTGGACAACCGCGACTCGACGAAAGGCTTTGTCAAGTACCGCATCGAAGCGGACAAAGACATGACCAAGTTATCGTTCAGGAGTCGCGCAAAGATCACTTTTGACAAAAATCCGACGATTTATACCAATTTTACAAAAACAAGGTTCAAGCCTGGCATCTCGCCGGGGCTTAAAGCCGGTTACGCTTTTTTGCCCGACTCTTCGAAAAGCGGGTATGTTTTTTTCGGAATGAGCATTTCGCCTTACAAATCGTGGCGCATATACCCGCAGGCCGAGTTGCTCACCGGGATCAAAGGCCGCCAGGAAACGGCCGGGACAACCTACCATCAATCGATGATCGTTGTGCTGGCCAACCATAAAGCGCTCGTCACCAGAGACAGTACGGTTAAAGCCACCCGCGGATTTGTGTCGTTTGATGTGCCGGTGCTGCTCCGGAAAAACATTTCCGGGTGGTTTGCCGCGGGCGCGGGCGGGTCGGCGCGAATTGTTTTTGAAAACGGAGAAAACACCTTTTCCGTGCACGAAACCCGGGAGATACTGCAAGACCCCGGTGTCCCGCCGATCATGACGGAAGTCAGGGACACCTCTTTTACACATCCGTTTTCGACCGTAAAAACACAATTTACGGTGTTCGGCGACCTCACGTTCGGCTCTGTGCGGGCCGGACCCAATCTCGGCGTACGCGCAGGCGCCATACTTGGAAGGAACAGAAAACTACAACCCTTCGTGCAGATATCCGTGGAAATGAAATTGTAGCAGGTCACAGATTGAATGATCGGACCTGGAGACATGTATTGGACAGGATTTAAAGGATAAACGACCCTGTCTATCCTTTAAATCCTGTCCAACAAAAACCACTTGTCTCCCACCCAGCCCGCGCGCCGGTTTCTCGGGTTTCCGCCATATATTGCTGCTCAAAATCGCAGCCTATGCCGCTTTCCATACGGCAGGTCTTTCCGCTGACTTGTTTTTTGTTGATGCAGTGTATGTATTTGTCCGCCCAGACAAATACCGACCCGCATCGCTTCGACAAGGCAATATCACGTTTTGCCGAAACCGGGCAACAGGACAGTTTTCTATTTTATACAGCCCGGAAACTGGCTTTGGCGAGACAAAACGACGATCTCGCCACTTGGGGCTGGACACAAATCGACATCCAGGATTTTTTTTCCCGCGACGGCGAAAAAGCCCTCGGGTACCTCGACGCTGCCTGGGCGGGCCGCTGGCGCGAGCCCTCTGGAGAAAAAGAGTGGGAGCCGTTTTTATACATCCAGGGCAACCGCGGCTGGTTCCTGTTTCAGTCGGGAAGGGTCTGGCAAGCCGTGCAGGCCTATGAAAGCGCGGCGCAGATATACGAGCGATATCGATATCCCGACTTCGAGGCCGTGGAAATGATCTATAAGCCGCTCGGCAACCACTACACGCGTCTTGGCGACAACGAAAAAGCGCTCGCTGTTTTTCAAAAAGCCCTGCAGATCGGCGGCGACAACGAAACCGTCGCGGGGCTCTACAATAATATAGGCGTCGCGTTCTGGAATCGAGGCGCGTATTACGATGCCGCATCCAGTTTCCGGCGCGGCCTTGGGCTTAAAAATATCTCCGGTCCGAAAACGGCCTTGCTGCTTTTCGACCTCGCCCAGGTGATGCTCGATACCGGCGATGCCAAACTCGCACATGTTCTGGCCACCCGGGCACTCGGATATTTGGGGCGCAGCGCTTCCGGCGATGCCCCGATTCAGCAATACCGGGCCCATACACTGCACATATTGGGCCTTGCGTCTATGGCACTGGGGCGTTACGCCGACGCCGATCGTTCGCTTCGGGAAGCGCTGAAGGAAGCCCGGACTGCGTTCGGCATCAGATCGCGCGATGTCGGCAAGATTGAGATCGCATACTCCGACCTGTACCGCACACAAGGCAAATACGCGGATGCGATGATCGCTGCCAATCTCGCATTGTCGGCCGTGATCCCGGGATTCAAGCCGGGCAGGGCAAGCGACAACCCGCCGGCATCCGCCTTTTACGAAGAAAATACCATCACCGAGGCCCTGGAGGCAAAAGCGGCGGCAGCGACCCTGCTGTTCAATAAAAACGGGGACTTGTCGCTACTCAGGCTGGCGCTGGACTGCTACGACCTGGCGTGGCAGGCGGAAGCGGAACTCCGGCAGGTATTCCAGTACAATTCCTCGAAATTGCGTTTGCAAAAAAATGCACGGAGCCGGGAGGAATCGGCCATACAGGTCGCACGCCTGTTGTATGAAAAAACCGGCAAGCCGGAATACATTGAAAAGGCATTTGCCATGGCCGAGCGCAGCAAGGCCAATCTGTTACTCGATGCCTTGCAGAGCAATCTCGTACAGCAACGTCTTGCGGGAACGGATGTGCGTTTTGCGCAGATCACCCGCCTGCGTCAAAACCGTGCCTATTTCGAGCGGAATATGATCCTCGAGCCCCAGAATGCATCGTTTGCCCGGTGGCGTCTGGAAGCGGACGAGCTCGGGAGCCAGATTGCAGCGCTCGAACGCGCGATCAGTGCCGATTACCCGGGGTTACGGGACCTCGAAACGCTGTCCGGCAATCCGGCCAGTGACTTGTCGGAATTGTCGGATGATGAATTGCTGCTGGAATATTTTGTCGGCGAAGGTTTCATCGACGTGTTTTCGTTTCAAAAAGGCCGGATACCGAAATGGCATCGTCAGCCGAATAACGATGTACTCAAGGTACTTTACCGGGATTTTCTTGCCTTTTTTTCTTCGGCCGACGCCATTTTAAACGATCCCGCAAAATATCTCGAAACGGCCCACGCGCTGTGGAAGGCGATCGTACCCGCTGAAGCCGCATCTGCCTCGAAAATGGTCATTGTGCCCGACGGGTTTCTCAATTTCATTCCTTTTGAGGCCCTTGTAACCGTCAAACCCGATCCGGATTGCACGCTTCGGAATGCGTCCTACCTCATTCGAAGCCAGGAAATCCGATACGCCACGTCACTGGCGGTTTTGAAAAAACAGCACGCCCTGAAATCCGCTGCGGAAGGTGGTTTGCTCGCCATTGCACCGGGGTTTGGCGGAGGCGAGCGGGGGCTTGCGCCGCTTCGTTCGGGAAAAGAGGAGTGGCGATCGGCCGGCAGCCGGAATTCGAAAGTTCTGGAAGGACCGGACGCCGGTTTGAAAAACTACCTGCAGGAGGCCGGGCGCTACCGGGTACTCCATTTTTCGACGCATGCGTTTGCCGACGCTGCTCCGCGGATTGAGATGAACGATCAGCCGATGCTCCTGCCCGACATTTATGCAACGCCTTTGCACGCCGACCTCGTGGTGCTGAGCGCCTGCCAGACGGGACTCGGATACGAGCAAAAAGGCGAAGGCGTGATGAGTCTGGCGCGGGCGTTCGCGCAGTCGGGCGCTGCCTGCACCGTTTCGAGTCTTTGGGCTGTGAACGACCGGAGCACTGTACAATTACTCGACTGTTTTTACAAACAGCTGTACGCTGGAAAATCACTGGGAAGCGCCCTTCGCGAAGCGAAATTGCACTACCTCGACGACACCGGCAACAGCGCTGCTTTCCAGACTCCGTATTTCTGGGCTGGGTTTACAGCGGTGGGTGATACCCGGGAAATTGCCACGCCGGGGGGTATCGGTCAGCCGATATGGATTGCATGCGGAGCATTGTTGATAAGTTTCATCTTTATTTTACATCAATATTTTGCCCTTAAGCGGCATTCACAGGGGAAAAATCGTTCAAAAAGCGGAAATCCAGTATGAATTTCTAAAAGCCTTTGTTGGAAATTGTAACACCTACACTATTTTTACCGCCACGAAAAACCTCCCTTTGTAAAAAACAGGTTGATCTGCCAGGAAAACATTTCTTGTTGCCCACACACCATTTTTCCATTCGGTCGCATCTACACGAACGAATGGGATTCAAACAAAACAAGCATGTTGTAGGGCCGTGGTGGAAAAACTGCGTTTATTTGCGTGGAGGACAAGTCAAACTAAATCATCATTTACTAACTTAAACTTAAACGCAGCATGACAGCAGCAAAACCCACTCAAGCAAAACAACAAGGTGGTGGACTTTCAGCGATTTTCCCCTTTATCATCATCCCCGTGTTGTATGTAGTAGCCTATTTCATCTGGTCCAAAGTATTTGGTTCGCCGAGCAACTTCGCGGATGGCGACAATACCAAAGACCCGCTGCCCGGCAACTATCTTGGAACCATCTATAAAGGTGGTTTTATTGTACCGATCCTTTTAACATTGTTCTTTACAGTAATCGTGTTTGTGATCGAGCGCTTCATTACACTGTCTCAGGCCCGCGGCGCCGGCAATATCGACTCGTTCGTTCGCAGCATCAAAGGTTACCTCGACCGCAACGACCACAGTGGAGCACTGGCAGCCTGCGACAAGCAAAAAGGCGCTGTTGCCAACGTAGTACGCGCAGGTCTGATGAAGTACGACGAAATGACGAAAGTGACGGACATGGAAAAAGACGAAAAAGTAATCGCGATCCAGAAAGAGGTGGAAGAAGCGACTTCGCTCGAGCTTCCCATGCTGGAAAAGAACCTCAATATCCTGGCTACCATCGCTTCTATCGCAACCCTCATGGGTCTGTTCGGAACGGTATTAGGTATGATACGTGCATTCTCCGCGTTGGCAACTGCCGGCGCACCGGACTCGACGGCTCTTGCAACCGGTATTTCCGAGGCACTTATCAACACGGCATTGGGTATCGGCACCTCGGCTCTGGCTATCATATTCTATAACTTCTTCACCAGTCGTATCGATGGCATGACTTATCGTATCGACGAAGCAGGTTACAGTCTTACACAGACATTTGCCGCGAAAGGACACTAATTTTGAATTGGCGAAGGATGAATCAGGGATGGAAAAGCATAGATATCATGGTAATCCGTTCATTTTAAATAACATCATTCGCATTTAATTCATCACGAATAATTGAAAAAGATATGCCTAAGCATAAACCTAAAAGGGGAAATCCAAGCATCGACATGACTGCGATGTGCGACGTGGCGTTTCTGTTGCTCACCTTCTTCATGCTCACAGCAAAGGCAAAGCCACAGGAAACGGTCGTCATAGATACCCCTTCTTCAATTTCGGAGACGAAGTTGCCCGAGGCAGGTACTCTGACAATTCTGATCAGCAAGGAAGGGAAGGTGTTTCTCGATATGGCTGGACAACATACCCGTTTCAGCCTCATTCAGGACCTCGAGAGTCGCTACAAACTGGGTCTGACAGAAGAAGAGGAAGTCAGGTTTTCCAATGCCGGCAGCTTCGGTGTAGACCACAAGCAGCTGAAGCAATGGCTGGATCTGTCGCCTTCCGAACGGGCTTCATTTCCTGCTCCGGGAATTCCGATCGATACTGCCGACGTCAACAAGAGCGAATTGGCTGACTGGATTCACAACGCCCGCCTTGCCCAGTTTCGCATGAAACAGGAAGGCAAGGTGAAGGATGAGTATGTTATTGTCGTGAAAGCGGACAAAGACACGCCTTATCCGGCTGTGCAACGCGTCATCAACACGCTTGTTGATATCAACGTCAACAAATTCAACCTTATCACCAGCACTGAGTCCGATCCGAACAAAAAGGGCGCGACCTCAGAGCCTAAAAAGGAAGGATAGGGTATTTCCCATGCACCGGAACATGGTTTTTGTTCCATGCAAACAAAATTCATCACTTAAAAAAAGCACACGGCTATGGCTGAAATGCAAACCGCGGAAAGCGGTGGTAGCAAAAAGAAAGGTGGCAAGGTAAGATCTAAAAAGATGTCTACCCGCGTCGATCTGACGCCTATGGTGGACCTGGGTTTCCTGCTCATTACTTTTTTCATGCTTACTACCACGCTTGCCAAACCGCAGATCATGGCCTTGGTAATGCCTGAAAAAGATATTAAAAAAGAAGATATCGAACCGGTAAAAGAGTCAAAGGTGCTCACCCTTTTATTAGGCGCCAAAGACAAGGTTTACTGGTATGAAGGTATTACTGATGCAAAACTCGACTCGACGGACTATTCCGCCGAAGGCTTGCGCAAGGTCATCCTTAACAAGATGGACAAGGTAAAAAGCCAGTTCGGTGAGGAAGATTATGAAGATTTTAAGACGAAGCAGCCCAAAAAAGGCTCTTTTATTAACGTCATCATCAAGCCGACCAAGGATTCAAGGTATAAAAACCTTGTGGATGCCCTCGACGAGATGGCCATTTGCAAAGTGCGTTACTACGTAATACTGGATGTTTCCGACCTGGAGCGTGAATTTATCAAAAATCCGGCCGGAGGTCTCAAGTTCAACACAGAAGAGCAAATTCAGGCAGCTACCCAGTAACAGCACTTTTTACAAGTTACCACCATTCAAAATCTTAAACTTATTAAAAAAATGGCAGAAGAAAAAGGCGCAACCTATTATCGGGACATGCTGGATATCATCTTCGCCAACCGGAACAAGGCTTACGGAGCATATCAGCTCCGCCGCGCATACACCAAGTATCTGGGGCGCGCACTTGGCATCGGTTTGTTGTTGATCGCATTCTTTCTTTTACTTCCGGTCATCATGAACGCCGTGCGTTCTTTGGTACCGCAAGAGAAGCCGATAGATGTGGTAGCCGAACTCGGCCCACCGCCAGATATTGATCCGAACAATCCGCCGCCGCCGCCGCCGCCGCCACCACCTACACCGCCGCCGCCTACGCGTTCGACGGTCAAGTTTGTGCCGCCGATTATCAAGAAGGACGAGGAAGTGCAGGAAGAAAAGCCGCCGGCTGTAGAAGAACTCATCGAAAAGAAAGAGGATATCGGTACCGAAAATAAAAAAGGTAACGATGAGGCTCCGCCCGCTATCGATGAAAACCCGCAGGAACTTCAGATCGTGGAAGCCCCCAAAGTAGTGGAGGACAAAACGTACGAGATGTTCGATATTCAAAAGCCACCCAGTTTTCCGGGCGGCGAAAAAGAACTGTTGAAATTCCTGTCGGAGAACATCAAATACCCGCCGCTTGCCCGCGAAAACAACATTCAGGGCACTGTGGCGCTCACCTTCGTGGTGGGTAAAGACGGTAGCGTGAAAGACGTACAGATCGTCAAGGACATTGGCGGCGGATGCGGCAAGGAAGCCGTACGCGTCGTAGAGTCCATGCCAAAGTGGAACCCCGGCGAGGCCAACGGCCACGCTGTTAAAGTGCGTTTCACCTTGCCGGTTCGCTTCCGGCTGGAGTAACCCGTCACTTGCAGGTTTTTGATTGCAACGCGGTACTGACCATCGAGGTCAGTACCGCGTTTTTTTTATTGAAAAAATAAACATTTGCGCACACCAAATTGCTCATAGACAGCATCTTATATTACAACACCCTGCCGAGAGCAGGAATATTTTCACTTAAAATTTCCAGATATGTACGTGCACCCGAACGTGTCCTGAAAAGGGCACCCTGCCCTGTATTGCCTCAAACCAGGTTCGTATTCAAACAACATCGTTCACCCTGAAACAACATCAAAATGGCTGAAACACCCGTTGCCACCAACGCTCAAAAGCCGAACGGCAAGATCCGATCGAAAAAGATGTCGACACGCGTCGATCTGACGCCCATGGTAGACCTGGGCTTTTTGCTCATTACCTTTTTCATGCTTACCACTACCCTCTCAAAGCCGCAGATCATGGCTCTTGTGATGCCCGACCAGCCCGCTGACGACCCGCCTGAACTGGCGAATTCCAAAGTACTTACCCTGCTGCTGGGCGCTCATGACAAGGTGTACTGCTATGAAGGAATTGAAAACCCGAAACTGGATTCAGTTGATTATTCCTCGTCCGGACTGAGAAAGGTTATTCTCGACAAAATGGAGCGCGTACGTGAGCGCTGGGGACTGGAAACCTATCCCGACGTCAAAACCCGGGAACCGAAAAAAGGCTCCCTCCTCAGCGTCATCATTAAACCCGCACACAACGCCCGGTATGGCAACCTCGTAGATGCCCTTGACGAAATGGCCATTTGCAGGGTACGGTACTACACCATACTCGACATTTCAGGCCAGGAGGAAAACTTCATCAAAAACCCGGCACAAGGCCTGCAATTTTCGCCGGCACAACAACTGCAAGCCATTATCCGCTAGAAAGTACTAACATTCACTTATAAATTTTCAAGTATGGAAACCCAACAATTCGTGTCCCCAAGGGATGCGCTGGACATCGTTTTTGCTTACCGGAACCGCGCTTATGGCGCCTACCAGTTGCGCCGGGCCTATCCGCGCTATCTGGGCAGGGCACTGGGTATCGGCCTGCTCCTGATCGGATTCGCCGTCGTACTCCCGCAAATTCTGAACGCCGTATCAAATGCATTTCCCGAACCGCCGCCGCTCGACATGGAAATGGTCATGGGCCCACCGCCCGACATTGACATGAACCACCCGCCACCGCCGCCACCACCGCTCACACCGCCGCCGCCTGTTCGCGCCACCGTGCGTTTTGTGCCGCCGACGCCGACGCCCGACGATCAGGTGCAGGACGAAAAGCCGCCTGCCGTGGACCAGCTTCTCAACACCGAAGCCGACGTGAGCGACAGGGACCATGAATCGGAAGGCGAGGCGCCGCCAGGTCTTAACGACCCAATCGATATCCCGGCGATCATTGAGACCTCCGTAAAACCGCAAGAGGAGGAATACGACATGGTGACCGTCCAAAAACCGCCGGCTTTCCCCGGTGGAGAGAAGGACCTGCTCAGGTATTTGGCGGAAAATATCAAATACCCGCCACTGGCTCGTGAAAACAATATCCAGGGTACCGTAGCGCTCAGCTTCGTGATCGGCAAGGACGGCAGTGTGAAAGACGTGCAAATTGTCAAGGAGATTGGCGGCGGATGCGGCAAAGAAGCGCTGCGTGTTGTACAAGCCATGCCAAAATGGAGCCCCGGAGAAGCCAATGGCCATCCTGTAAAAGTGCGGTTTACGCTGCCGGTCAGGTTCAGGCTGGAGTAACAGCAGCAATCGACCGTAACAAATTACAAGCGGTAGCACGGCATTCATGCCGTCGGGAAAAAGGCCATTTATGGCACGGACCAAAAGAGCAAAATCGGTAGCACGGCATTCATGCCGTCGGGAAAAAGGCCATTTATGGCCCGAACCAACAGAGCAAGATCGGTAGCACGCCATTCATGCCGTCGGGAAAAAGGCCATTTATGGCCCGGACCAAAAGAGCGAGATCGGTAGCACGGCATTCATGCCGTCGGGAAAAAGGGCATTTATGGCCGGAAACATAACTCATGTGCCGAAAACACGCTACCGATGCAGACAGAACAACCGGCTTTCCCTTTACGACCCGCTACAAAAAAACGAACCCTCACGGGAAACCGTGATGGTTCGTTTTTTTGTAGCAAACCTCGCAAGACTCAGTTTTTGCTCCCTTTGCCTCCTCCGTTGGGTGCTACCGGAGTGGTAGCGCCGGGGCCCGGAGTTATCGGTTCGGTGTCTTTCCCGAAGGCGTCTTTCATTTCCATGATCGACTTCTGTGCTTCAGGATCGGTCTCGACTTCGAGCCATTTTTCGATGGCGGGGAAAAATTTGTCAGCCTCGTTATTTACAAAATAGCAGTAGGCAATATACTGATATGCGGAGATCAGGTCTTTCTGATTCTTCACTTTATCGGTGCCGGCCACTTTTACGAATTCCTCGTAATAAGTCCGCGCTTTCCCGTACTGCTTGGCCTTATCGGGGTCTTCCGCGATCTGTTCAGGAGTCGGGTCGCTTTTAGATGCCGACTTGGCGGCCCAAAACCAGCCAATACCGGCTGAGGGCACCAGTTCGGCAACCTTCGCAAATATCTTTTCAGCCTTGGCATAATTCTGCGTATCAGCTGTACAGAAATACTGAGACAATCCCATAAAATAGAGGTCCTGTGCTACTTTCGGTTCGGTCGTGCCGGCCGAGTCGAAGTACATGCCGTATTCTTCCACTGCTTCGCAGTTCATGCGGCGGGAGTAGTACATTTTGGCAATCTCCAGGTGCACTGTCCAGGTAGCCGAATCCATCGCAATGGATTTTTTCAGCATGCGCAGTCCTTCCAGCGTATCGCGCTTGGTTTTGATCAGCAGTTCGCCCCAGTGGTATATGTCACTGGCTAAAACCTTGTCCGCAGGCAGTTTATCGAGCAGTTCTTTAAGGATCTTGTATGCCTCTTCGTATTGGGCGTTATCGTAGTCACAATATGCTTTGAGGCGACGGAGGTAGTTTTTGCTGGGGTCTTTCTGCAGAATCTTTTCCACCAGTTCGCTGCATTCCTTGCATTTGTGGTTGATATAATAGCAGTTGGCAAGCTGCATTTCGTCTTCGATCGTGACCTCGGTGCCGTTTTTTACCAGGTTGTCGTAGGCCTTCATGGCTTCCTCCCAGCGGTGCGCAAAAAAGAGATACTCTGCTTTCGCACGGAGGGCCGGAGAATAGTTCGGCGCAACCTCGATTGCTTTATTTACATATACCTCGAATTTATCGAAAATTTTAGCTGCCTTGTACACTTTGGCAAGCATAAGCTTTGGCAGGGGGTTTTTGGGCTCCAGTGTTTCGGCCTGCTCATAGTTGGTAGCAGCAAAACCGCCGTTGCCCTGTTCCTTGTACGCATATCCGAGGGCCATCAACGAAGGCACATCCTTCGAGTTGTACTCGACAGCGGCTTTCAGCAGGTCGGCTGCCCGGGTCAGGTCGGGCCTTTTGCTGCCCGGCGGAGTGTAGTAGGTAAAGCATTCTCCGATCTGCCGGAGGGCGTTGATGCTCTTCTTGGCTTTTTTTGCCGCGCGGTCAAATTGTTCGCTGGCTGCGGAAGTATTGTCCTTGAGTTGCAATACTTTGGCATTGGCTACAAAAGCCATGGGGTCATCGGGTTTGGCGCTAAAAGCAGCTTCTGCTATTTCAAGCGCCTTCTTTTTATCGCCCTTGCCCAGGTATGCATTGGAAAGGGTGAGAAAGGCATCCTGGTCGGTAGGGTCTGCTTTCGTAAGAGCGGTATAAATGTTTATGGCTTTATCCCATTCTTCCAATTGCATGGCGGCCAGCCCATCTGCGCGGGTTTGAGCAGCGGCAACCTGTGCATACACGACTGCTATTAACAGGAAAGTTTTTCTAACAAGATTTGTCATTGTTCGGAAAAAGATTTTTGTTATGATTAACGACGGGTCGTATGTTTTCTTTCGGCGGCGAAGTTCCGTTATTCAGACGCTTTATTTCAAAAAAATCCACACACACTTAGGTGAAATGTACGATTCTTAAGCCAAGTTTAACTAGAAATGCGGTCTTCGGGCACAAAAATGTGTGAGTCCGGGTGAATTACAGATAAGTCCGGGTTGATAATGAGCGAGTGATATCTGTCACATATGCCTTAACGCGTAACCTGAATCAAACGCGTCACGGCATTTGCCGGCAACAGCCCGTCTTTCAGAAAGATTCTTTGGCCGTCGGCCGCAAGATAGGAAGCCAATCCGAGTCCCAAACCTGAACGTGCCTGCGCATTGATTACATAAAGCGTGCGTTTATACGGATACCAGCCTTGTGCAAGATATGCCTGGTAAGGACCATAGCCTTCTTTGCCCGGAAGCGGGGCGATATCGGCGAGTTTTATTTCCTTCAAAAATTTCTGAACACCGGAATCGTCGGTATCCGAGATCCAGTTGGCGCCGATAATGCCGATGGCTCCTTTATGCTTCGATACATAATCGATAACCTCCGTATTGATTTTCATGGCAGTCGCGATGGGTGAAAGCGCTTCGCCGGCGAGTATGGAGTCTTTAACGTATCGTACGGTACCGGAAAGAGGATGGTCAAATACCAACTGGATATCGGTGAAAGGCGATTTGGGGTTCACCTGCGTCCATTTCGTGATCTTTCCCCTCAGAATATCCTTGATCTGGTCCTGCGTAAACACGGTATCCTTGTTGGCAGGATTCAGGATAAACGCAATACCGTCATAAGCGATCGGGGTGATCTTGGGCTTAAAACCACGCGATTCGAAGTATTTCATTTCTTCCCCGGTCAGTTGGCGCGATATAATGATAACCTGCACAGAGTCTTTAAACAACGCCGAGGTGGCATCGCCTTCAGAGGTATAGATGGCGTTTATTTTGGATAGTTTATAAATGCTGTCAAATACATCGATACACGACGCTATTACAGGTTGATAGCCTTCATCGACCATGATTGTGATTTCACCGGTGGTAGGCGTATCGACGGCTTTTCCTTTTTTATCGCGGGGTTGTTCACAGGAAACATTACAAAGTGCAGCAACCGTTACGATGATCGCTATAAATTTTATCTTGCTCATAATAAGTGATTTTAAAAATAATCGACATAGACACGCCAGCCTCTGAATCCGCCATAGATGAGTACCAAAACACCGAAAGCCTGCCGAAATTCGATGGGAATGCCTGTGATGAAATTTTTGTCCAGCAAGAGCCACAACCCCAGGACAATATAAAAAACGGTCATGCTGATGCCGAATATCAGCATAGGTGCCCGGAAACCCCGGCGTTTGCGGATGCGGTCGTCGGTCGACATACAGAGGGGGATTTAAGAATTAAAACAAGACCGTATGTTTAAAGATGCTAATTTCCGGAAAAATGGCGGTTTGGCAATCAATTTTATGCATAAAAAAGCCGCTGCAGAATCAGTGTCTTTTATTGTTCAATAAAAGTGATAAGCAGCGGCTTTCGAAAGTTTGATATGGCTGTAAACGATTATAAATGCTGGATTTTGTTGCCTGTAGCCGCTAAAGGTAGAATACCCTTTGCGAATATCAATCCGGAAACTTAACAATTTTTTTATACCGGGCCCTGTCACGCCGCAGGAAAAAAGGCAATAAAACATTGATTTTCAATAGTATAAAAGCAAAAGAACGTATCATAAAATTCAGCGTTTTTTCGCTATTTCAGTTTACCGGAGTTGCCGGAGATACATCCGAATCGTATTTGACAAGCCGTAATACAAGGCATCCGAGATGAGGGCGTGCCCGATGCTGACTTCGAGCAGTTGCGGGCAATGTGCGCGGAAAAAATGCAGGTTGTCCAGATTGAGGTCGTGCCCGGCATTGATCCCGATACCCACCGCGTTGGCTACCCGGGCAGCTGCAGTATAGGCCGCAACCGCTTTGCCGGGGTCTTGCGAAAAATCCCTCGCAAAAGGTCCTGTATAAAATTCAATACGGTCGGCGCCTGCCGCCTTTGCCCCTTCCACCATTTTTTCCACCGGATCGACAAAAACGGAAACCCGTATCTGTTTTTCGTGCAATGTCGCGATTACGTCGCGTAAAAACCCGGCGTTGGCCAATGTATCCCAACCTGCATCGGAAGTCAGTTGCGCCGGAGCGTCGGGCACGAGCGTGCATTGATCCGGCCTGTTGGCAAACACCAGATCAAGAAATTCTCCATCCGGGTTGCCTTCGATATTGAATTCAGTCGTCACGACGGCTTTTAATGCCGGTATGTCGTCATAGCGGACATGCCTCTGATCCGGTCGCGGGTGCACCGTAATACCTTCCGCACCAAAGGCTTCGCAATCTTTGGCCACCTGAACGAGGTTCGGCAGATTTCCGCCCCGCGAATTGCGCAGCAGGGCAACTTTATTGATATTGACACTCAATCGGGTCATATACACGGAGAATTAATAAACGAATGACGAATGATACACTGACAAAATAACGAATAACGAAACACCTGCAAGGCCCTACCTTTGGCGCAAAATTAAAAGAGCATGGCAGAAGTCAGCGATACCAACCCGCCGGAATTGAACGACAATTTTGAACCGGCCGGCCAGCCGGCAGACAAACCGGGTGCACCCCGCGTTCGGGTCGTACTGCTCACGCTGATCGGTATGTTCATAATATGTATGGGCATTTACCAGGTGATTGCGCTGGCGGCCGGATGGAGCGACGCCCCTATGCTTAGAGCCGACGCAACATCTGCCGAACGGTGGATGACCAGGCTGCAACTTGGACTCGGCCATTTTTTGAGTTTCAGCGTGTCCGGTTTTCTCACCGTTT
Organism: Bacteroidota bacterium; assembly: GCA_029781095.1. Classification (GTDB taxonomy): domain Bacteria; phylum Bacteroidota; class Bacteroidia; order Chitinophagales; family Saprospiraceae; genus M3007. The sequence continues at coordinate 331 of JAKOXM010000427.1, read as the reverse complement.
GGTTGTTGTATCGCAATCTGACGAGAGAGGGACCCGATTGGCGGGATTATCTGGGCGTCCGGCGCATGCCGGACCCCCGGTTGGCGGGACTTTCGATATTACTCATGGCTGTCTCCCTGCCCCTGGTACTTTTTTTATTGAATATCAACCAGTTGATTCCCCTGCCCGAATCGCTGAAAATCGCCGAGGATCAGACAAACGAGGCCATTAAAGGTCTTCTTCAGATGGAAAATGCCGGAGAATTTCTGGCAAATCTCGTCATTATTGCCCTGTTGCCTGCCATTGGAGAGGAACTTATGTTCCGTGGAGTGATACAACAGCAACTGATGCG
>JAKOXM010000424.1 GCA_029781095.1 Bacteroidota bacterium | reverse complement strand
CAGGTAGGGTGCTACGGGTATGCTGTACACCTTTTCTGCCTGCCCGGTATGGAGGTCGATTTCCTTTAACATCAGCCCGGTTTTGGGGGTGAAAAAACGCCCGTACACACGCTGCATCGGCTCATCGACCAATATTTGTTTTCGCCAGCCTTTGTCGTGGTGGAAGACAATATCTGAGCACCTGATTTGCCAGGGCTCTGTAACGACTCTCATCAGAGTGTTTTGAACGTGGTTGAACAAAAAAATGGTGTCTCTGATAAGATACATGGGTGCATACACGGAGTCGCTGCGCAACCCCTCCAGGGCACTGATATAAGCCGGTTGGTCGTCGTTGAATACCGTCAGCAATTGCATCAGCCCCGCCGGTCCCAATGCTTTTTCGCCGCGATAACGGGCAAAGGGTAAATCTTCAACTACAAAATCCGGATGTTTGGCGCTGAACGGGTTGCCCGGACTCGTTTCGTAGGTGCGTTCCAGCATAAAAAGCCGCCTGCTTGCGAGATCGGAGTACATATCCCAGGCTGCCAGACTGGAGAGACTGTCGGTGATCGTAATGAAGGGATGCCTTTCACCCGACGGGTCGAAATAAAAATAGTGCACGGACTGGTTGAAAGGGCCCGCTTTTCGGAAGAAATAGTAGCCGTCTTTTTGTGCCGAACAGGGCTCTATAAAGCCATGAAAACCCGCTGCCGAGTAACGGGTGAAAGTGTCTACGATACCGCCCGCCAGCGAAACCTCCCAGGCCCACTGAGAGCCGCAAACGTGAAAGCCCCCCGTGCAACTCCGATGGAGCAACATGGTAGTATTATCCGGCAACAGCAGTTCGGACAGGAGCCGGCCTTCGTCGTCACTAAGGCGCAGGAAATGCTTTTTCTTTTCCCTGACCAGCAGAAGCAGATTCGGGCCTGCAAAAAGATAGTCCAGTAAATCAGTCGTATAATTTTCCCGGAAGATGGTCTCGATCGGCCTGGAAGAGATCGTTACTTCGCCAAGGTTTGTTGCCTCGGGCGTCATGCTGAATTGTATCGTCGCGCGGCGGTTGTCCCATTGCAAGGTATCGAGCCGGATGCGCTGAGGAAAATAGCCGAGGCGCCGCACCACTAATTCCCTTGGGCGCTCTTTCAATGAAAACATGAAACTGCCTGTAGTATCGGAAAAAACAATTCCGGTTTCATCGGCCGCTACGGTGGCGCCCGGCAACCCTTCGCCGGCCTCGTTCAGCACCCGGCCCTTGATGCTCCAGGGAGTCTGCTGTGCCGTTAAAATGTTTACAACAGCCAACAACGCAAATGAAAGCGACCACCTTTTCATTTTGCAAGGTTAACGGGAAACAGGCTTTTGCATCAGCGTTTTTTGTGAACGGCGCCTCAGGGCCGGTGAATGACTTTTTTGACCGAGCGAAGTGATTGCATGTTTACGAAACGCCCGCTTCATCGTTTAATTTTTCAAATCGATAGCCCTGGCCTGCAAAATGCTCCAAAACGGCGGGCAACGCAAAACGCAGGTTGCGTTCGGCTTTCAGGCTGTCGTGCATCACGATGATGGAGCCCGGTTGCGCGTTGTCGGTCACGTTGCACAGGCACTGTTCCGGAGAAATATCCGCATCGTAATCGCCGCACAGCACATCCCACATGATGATCCTGAAATGGCGCTGAAGCACCTCCCGCTGGCGGGGCATCAGGCGGCCGTAGGGTGGGCGGAACAGGCCGCTTTTCACCACCCGGCTGCAGCGGCGCACGTTGTTCAGGTATTCCGAATCGCCTGTTTTCCAGCCGTTCAGGTGGTTGTAGGTGTGGTTCCCGACCGCGTGACCTTCTTCCAGAATTTGCCGGTAGATCGACGGATGTTTGGATACATTGTCGCCCACGCAGAAAAAAGTCGCTTTTGCGCGGTAGGGCCTCAGGGTATCCAGCACCCAGGGGGTGATGCCGGGGATCGGGCCGTCGTCGAATGTCAGGTACAAAACCCGGGCCGGGCCGGGGAGGCGCCAGGTATAATAAGGCATGAATGCCTGTAGCAGTTTGGGTGTTTTTGCCAAAAACATGGGGCAAAATAGAAACAGAAATGGTAAGTTTTTACTGTTAACGGTCAAAAGCAGTCAAGCGGCGGTCAACAATAGGATAAAACATATACTTTTGCTGCCATTCAAATGCGCGTCGGCTGAACTGAATTACATTTCGGTCGCCGCGCCTTTTTTTCACTATGGCTGTACGTGTTCGATTTGCTCCTTCTCCCACCGGTGCGCTCCACATTGGCGGTGTGCGCACTGCTTTATACAACTATCTGTTTGCCAGACAACAAGGCGGCACGTTTATTCTTCGTGTCGAGGATACCGACCAGAACCGTTTCGTGCCCGGTGCGGAAGATTATATCATTGAATCGCTGCGCTGGACAGGGCTGCTGCCCGACGAAGGCGTCGGTTTCGGTGGCGATGCCGGTCCTTATCGCCAGAGCGACCGCAAGGAAATTTACCAGAAATACGCGCACGAACTGGTGGCCCGCGGCCATGCCTATTACGCGTTCGATACGCCCGAGGCGCTTGAAAACCGCCGGCAGGGCGAGGATAATTTCACGTATAACCACCTGACGCGCAACAGCCTGTCCAACAGCCTTACGCTGCCCGCCGGCGAAGTGGAAAGTCGCCTCGCAATGGCCGAGCCGTTTGTCATCCGGCTGCTGGTACAGCCCGGGTACGACATCCATATCCGTGATTTGATCCGCGGCGACGTGACTTTCCAAAGCGGCGAACTGGACGATAAAGTGCTGCTCAAGGCCGACGGGATGCCTACCTACCACCTCGCCAACATCGTGGACGATCACCTGATGGAGATCACGCATGTCATTCGCGGAGAGGAATGGCTGCCGAGTACGGCGCACCACGTGCTGCTGTACCGGGGATTCGGCTGGGAAGACACGATGCCGGCGTTTGCACACCTGCCCCTGATTCTCAAGCCGGTCGGCAACGGAAAACTGAGCAAACGCGACGGCGCGAAATTCGGCATGCCCGTATTTCCGCTTGGCTGGAAGGGCGAAACCGCGGAAGAGAGCTTTACCGGTTTCCGTGAAGCGGGTTTTTTGCCGGAGGCAGTCATCAATTTTCTGGCTCTGCTCGGCTGGCATCCGGGCGGTGATCGCGAAATATTCAATATCGAAGACCTGACGGCCTCGTTTTCGATCGACCACATCGGCAAGAGCGGCGCGCGATTCGACTATGAAAAAGCCAAGTGGTTCAACCAGAAATACATACAGGCTGCCGACGATGCCGTACTGGCTACCCACATACGCCCGCTGGCAGAGGCGAAAGGCTATCTGGTGAGCGACGAATACCTGGCCCGTACGGCGGGTCTGATGAAAGAACGCGTGACGTTTCTCCCCGATTTCGTCGAACAGGGGTACTATTTGTTCGAACCGGTGCGTGATTACGACACCGAAACCTTGCAAAAAAAATGGAGCGCGGCGCTTGCACAGGTATTCGATGATCTGATAGCGGTAGTGGCCGGTACCGAGCCGTTCGAGGGTGAAGCGCTGGAAGAAGCGGTAAAAAGTTTTATCCAGGAAAAAGGCCTGAAACCCGGCGATGTATTGCCGCTGCTGCGTATCGGACTGGCCGGCACGACCAAAGGCCCGGCGGTATTCGATATGGCAGCCGTGCTTGGCAAGGAAAAAACGGTACAGAGGCTGGCGTTGCTGAAAAAACAGGGCGACCAGGTGTTGCAAAATGCTTTAAGCGCCTGATCTTCAGTAAATTGTCTGTCTGAAAATGCGACGCCCGTCAGAGTGATTGTAAATAATTCATTTTTCGGGGAGAGATTTGTTGCTTTGTGCGATATTATTTTTGTCTCCCCGATTCCAATATAAAACTTCAGAACAATGGCCAGGAAAAACAAACCGAAAACGCCTGAGAAGGCCCGGCCAGCGCCGGCAAAATTGAATGAAATGGATATTCAGGTGAACGAACTTGGACAAATAGAGCGTAATTTTGACATTGACAAGATCAACCAGTTCCTCAACGAAAACGTACCGGACAAGAAGTTTACCGACGAAAAACAATAATCTCTTTATGCCTCCCGCCTATCGGCCAAAGCCGACATTACATGTTTGTAATCCATTTAATCCTCAGCAATAGAACATATTCTCTTGACACCCCCGGCGGCCTCCTTCGGTCGTCCGCGATGAAATACGTCCGTATGACAAACCGGTTACACAGACATATCTTGGCAGCAGTACCGGCCAAACTGGTAATATGCCTTTTTATACTGCCTGTGCTCGGCCTTCACGCCCAGCAAAGTTTTTTCAACTTTACGCCTCCGAGCCCCACAACCATTAATGTCGGCCCCTCCTGTTCCGCTTCCATGGCCGACAGCCTCGACCTGCCCGTCGTAACATCAACAATGGGTTTTACCATTACGGTATCCGAACTGGACACCGCGATCGCCAACTACGAATACACGGATTTATTCTCTGCGCCGACCCTGAATATCCTGGTGCCCTGGCTCGTAAAGGATAATCAGGGGCATCAGTGGACGTTTTATTTCAGCGTTTCTTTTATTGACGCCACCCCGCCGGTATTCGACCTGATGGGCACACCGCAGACCGTTACCTATGCCTCCATCGTCCAGGTGCCGCCGCCACCCAATATTACGGCAACCGACTGTACCCCCGTGACGCTTACGTACGTCCAGTCGACGCCGCCGGATACCTGCCTGGCAGGCACGTTTACCCGGACCTGGACGGCAAAAGATACCTTTAACAATATATCCGTATTTAAACAGACGATCACCATCACGGCAGATGTGCTGCCGCCGGTGGTGTCATTTCCCCCGCAAAACGGTTCGGCGCCCTGCGAACAACTGGCGACGGCTTACCCGGCCTGGCTGGCACAACAGATGTCGCTGTTTAGCGCAACCGACGTTTCGGGTATCAAGTCGTATACGAACAACGGACCGGCTTCATTTCCCCCGGGCTGCGCCATGCCGATTACCGTTACGTTCAGGGCTACCGACAATTGCAACCTGTTTACCACGGCGACGGCCAAATTCACGACATCCGATACCAAGCCGCCCGTTATTCTCGTCGCGCCGAAAGATACCGTTGCTTATTGCTCGCCGGGCGGCAATCAATTGACAAAACTGGGTGAATGGATCAACAAACACGCCTATATGCAGGCTTTTGATTCCTGTTCGCTGACCTCCCTGCTCACGTATAAGATGGAGGTAGGCGGAGTCCAGAAAGACTCGGCGGGCGTTGTGGCTGCGTTTTTGGCCTCATTTGCCAACGGATGCGGAACGAAACCTGTCGGCAATAAAACCTATAACAAGGTACATGGCACCGTTCTGGTCAAATTTACCGTAACAGACGCCTGCGGTAACACCTCAACCGGAGTTCAGGCCATGTTCGGCGCAATCGACACGCTGCCGCCGGTGATCACGGGTGTTAATACCGTGGAACAATGCGGAGGCACAGATGATAATGCCGCTTTGCAGGCCTGGATCAATCTGCACGGCAACGCTTCGGTCACCGACGATTGTTCGGGCACGACGTGGACAAACTTTTCCTACTCGTCATCGACGGGGCAGACCGGCACGGGCTCGTTCGGCACCGGCCCTTACCCCACCGTTCCGGCACATAATTGTTCCTGGTATGTCGACGTGACCTTCCGTGCCACGGACGATTGCGGCAACATCGGTTCAAAAACGCTGCGTTTCAGCATCATCGATACGCAAAAGCCGGTGTTTTCCGGGTTCCCCGATACCGTCACCCTTTCCTGCCCCAACCCTGTACCGACCCTTTCGAAGTCCTTTATTACGGACAATTGCGATACGAATATGGTGGTTACCTATGCTTTCACCACTTCCGATACGCTTTGTCCGGGCTCCTATACGATGCACCTGACCTGGTCGGCTACAGACGACTGCGGCAATACAGGCACCGCCACGCAAACAGCACTGGTGCGCGATACGCAGGGGCCGCTGTTTACGCTGGTACCGGGACCCCTTACGATCCGTTGCGATACGTTCTCGCTTCCGCCCGCAGCGACCATGGGTGTGAATATCATGGCCACCGACAACTGCAGCCAGGTCACCGGTATCACGACGCAGGTCAGTTCCATGCAGGACCCCGACCCCTCGCAGTGCGGGCACTACAGCTACAATATAATACGCACGTTCACGGCCACCGATCAATGCGGCAATACGAGTACAACCACGCAGGTTATCTCCGTGATCGATAACCTGGGGCCCGGCCCGGGCGGATTGACCGATACGACCATCGTCTGCGAAGTACAGCCCATCCTGCCGCCGCCTTCGCCGGTGGAC
>JAKOXM010000422.1 GCA_029781095.1 Bacteroidota bacterium | reverse complement strand
TGAAACCCGCTGCCCCAGGGGCTGCTGATCCAGGTATAGACGAGATAGTACAGGTCGTGATTCTCCAGTTCAACTAGGTCGAGCGGATTTCCCCAGCCATCATAAAAGGACAGCCCGGTGGATTGGGTCCAGGTGGCGCCGTCGTCGTCCGAATAAAACAGTATTTTTCCCTGGGCCGCGACAAGGCGTTTGTTGCCGCTGGGGTTAGGCAGCACCTGCAATACCCTGTTACTGAATTGAATGTCATCATTTACGGGCGCCCAGCCGCTGCCGTCGAGGTTGCCCCTGAAAAGAAGTCCCGAAGAAGCTACGGTATAAATCTGGTTTGTGGCTGCGTAATAGTCGAACGCAATGACGCTGCCGGCCTGATTTGTGCTGCCGCGTTCGTGCCAGTCACCCTGCACCAGCCCGCCGGCAAAATCCTCCCGGTCGGCGACTCCTTCCTTAAGCGCCTTTTTGCGGGCAATGGCCTGCTGCCGGTTGTCCGCTTCCAAAGCCCGCCAATCCGTGCCGGGAGCCGTCCGGTGGCTTTGCTCCAGGTAACGCTCGTAGGCTTCCTCGCGTTCGCCTTCTTCCTGGCCTGAATAGATCTGTGTGGGAGCCGGCATGTTTGCCCTTCTGTCGGTTCGGGCACAATAAAACAGCAGCGTCAGGCAGATTCCTGCCAAAATCGGGTAAAAAAAACGCATAAAAGGCGGTATTAAAACGGTATATGAATCCGGCCGGGATGTTGGAACGCCAAGGTACAGGTTTCTGCAGGGGTATAAAAATCACAGCAAAGGTATAGGAGGTGTTAATGAACGGGTACTGCTATCTTTGCAGCCCCGCATAAACGTTGATCGGGAAATCTGGAACTACTATGCTTCGAATCGGTACCCGCGGCAGCAAACTGGCCCTTTGGCAGGCTGAATTCACCCAGTCGGAACTTGCACGCATTGGCGTGGAGAGTGAACTTGTCATCATAAAAACTAAAGGCGATGTCGTTCAACACCTGAGTTTCGACAAACTGGAAGGCAAAGGCTTTTTTACCAAAGAAATTGAAGAAGCGCTGTTGCGCGGTGAAGTAGACCTCGCCGTGCACTCCATGAAGGACCTGCCTACTTCGCAACCCGAAGGCCTGGCCATTACCGCCGTATCGTATCGCGACAACCCGGCCGACTGGCTGATCGTCCGGCGGGAAGTGCTGGCGCCGGGCAAACTTTTTAAATTGAAAGAAGGCGCCGTAGTAGGCACCTCTGCTGCGCGTCGGAAGGCGCAACTGCTTGATTTTCGGCCGGATGTACAACTTAAAGACATCAGGGGCAACGTGCCGACGCGTTTGGAAAAACTCCGCTCGGGCGATTTCGATGCGATCTTCCTCGCCGCAGCGGGTGTGAGCCGTCTCGGCCTCGATACGAGCGACGTGGAAGTCGTAGAACTGAATCCGCGCGAATTCGTGCCCGCCCCCGCACAGGCCGTACTGGCCTGGCAAACCAACCGCGACGACACAGACACCCGCCTGCTGCTGAAAAACATCCATCACCCCGAAGTATCGGCCTGCACCAATGTGGAAAGACGGGTACTGCAACTCATGGATGGAGGCTGCCAGCTGCCACTCGGCGTGCACTGCGAACACGACGCATCGGGGCATTTTCACGCTTTCGCCGCCTGCGAAATAGACGGCGCCTTGCGCCGCACGCGGCTCTCATCAAGCACGAGTTTCGGTATGGCCGAAAAACTGGTGGCCGGATTGAAAGGATGACCCAAACCAAAATCAGCGCACAACAATCTCGTCCGCGAATATCCAGCACGGGTTGCCGTTGCAACTATGCCAGGGCGGACAGGTTTTCCGGTTCACGGCGGTGACGCGTACCGCCCGCAACCGTTGCGGCGTAAAACTTTTTTCCACCCGGCGGACTGATTTTTCACCATCAGGTTTGATGTCGAAATTTTCTTCGCCAACGGTTTGAAAATGTTCGCCGTCGGAGGAAATTTCGATTTTCACCTTTTCCGGAAAAAATATCCACGATTGCTGATCCTGAAGGAATTGAATGGAAACGGCCGATGTGTTTGGCAATTCCTTGTCCGGCCAGTCATTGATAACCCGCACGGTCACATTCAGATCATTTCCCTGGTATCCCAGCCAGTTGTAATGGTAGTCATCGGTGCCGCGCCTGCCGTCGAGCAGTGTTTCGAGGCTGCCATGCTCGTATTGGGGAGAAGGCGGAGCCGCCGATTCGAGCAGGAAAACGGGGGCGCCCGTCCCGTGTATTTTTCGTTGCAGGAACTGGTGCCAGACGTGCCCCTCTTCTATATATTTCTGATAATCAATCGAATATTGTTCCGGCGAATACCCTCGCTCGTGCAGGTTGTTGAATCCAAAGGCCCGGCATGCCTTTACAAAAGACGCGACGTCTTCTGCTTTGTGAAAAGGCAGATAATGCGCCCCGCCTTTCTGATCCGGAATAAATGTGCCGTTGTCAAGAATTTTTTCCAGTTCGAGGTCGGCATATAGCACCGGAAGGGAAGCCGCCAGCGCCCTGCCTTTTTGAGCGGAATCGTCTGGCGCAGCATCGATCGCTTTTTTCAGCACGTCCGTGTAATGAGCGATGCATTCTTCACAGAGGAATGTGTGCGCCTCCATCTGCGGTGTGGCATAGATATCGAGCCTGGCGCCGCTGCGAAGCAGTTTTGTCGTCAGGCTGTCAATATATTCCCATATGGCGGGCCTGGCAGCGCCGTAGTAGCCGTCGCCGAAATCCGTGAGGATCGAATCCATGTTCGCCTGCGGGTTCCACATCAGTTTGGCCAGCAGGTAGGCGCGCATATCGGAGAATTCGGAGCGGTCGCGCCCGGAACCCTGCTCAAACATCATTTTTACGCCGTGTTTTTGAAAAAAGCGCAGGTTGGGTTGCAAGGTATGCCAGTTTGGGAAAGGGCTGACATAACTTCGGAACTGTACCACATAATCCCAGATCATCAGGTTATCCGTGAGTTGTGACCACTCCTCCACATCGCGCGCGAAATCGGTGCAGCCCTCCTCGATGTCCTTGCCGCGGTTGCACTCGATGCTGCACAGGCAGACGCTGACGTTCGGCGCCGGGCGGATGCCCTGCGGCGCGCGGCGGGTGTATTGATAAGCGAGGGTAGAAATCGTCTTGTCGGGAAATGTCGCTGCAACTTGGTTCACAAAAGCAAGCAAAGTACCCGCCGGGCTGCCGTAACGAACGTCGGAAGCGGCGCAACGCGCGCATTTGCAGTAATCGAAGTTGTCGTTCTGGCTCACCGACCAGTATTTCGCAGCCGGTTTTTCGCGCATGGCTTCCCGGAGGGTTTCGATGACGATCTGTTTCACCGTATCGTTGGAAAGGCATAATTGTCCGGTGGAACGTTGTTTCCCGTTCCAGGCGAAATATTCGGGATGTTCTGTGAAATATTTTTCCTCGGGACAAAGGCGGTGGAAAGTGTGGACAAACATGCCCCACTCCTCGTTTTTTTTCGGGTTTGTTTTCAGTTTATGCCAGCGTGCCCAGCCTTCGTCGAAGGCGGGTTCGTAGTGCAGCTCGCGATAAGGGAAAGCGGGAATTTCCGTTTTTGCCTGATAATCGGGCAGGAGCAGGTTTTTTATTTCCGGGATAAACGAATCGCGCGGGCTGTATTTCCGGCAGCCCAGCAGTTCAAGCAGGGAATAAACGCCGTATTCGGCGCCCATTTCGCCGCCGCCGGCGATGAGAAATGCGCCGTTTTTGCCTTGCAGGAAAAAAGCGTCCGGCTGCAAATCGGGCGGGTTCTGCAAACCGTATTTTGGCAGATCCGGGTGAGCGCCGATGAATACGGGTGCGTACCCTTCCGGCACCGCCCCGGAAGCCGGAACCGGCACGGATTGTGCGGTTATTTGTTGCAAATAAGCCTGTAACAAACGTGCTGCACCGGCTTCAGCCGCGGAAGGCCTGGGGCGGAGTGCAATAGCGAGCGGTTTTTGCGCAGAGAGGTTTATGCAGGCAAGAAAAATGATCAGGGCAGATAGTATCTTTCGCATGACGCAAAAATAACATTGGTCGGGAAAGAGCAGTCATTCGCCCCCGATTGAAACACAACCTGCCCTGTAAACGTTATTCCCCTTACTTTTGCAGTTGAAATTGTCATTTTGTAAGAATCCAGCACATGAGAAGTCGCATATTGCCCCTGTGGGCGTTCGTCGACATTTTTTTCAGCCTCCAGATCAATACGGCAGGGGCGCAAAACCTTGATCTGGCCAACCAGTATTATCAAAACGGAGAATACCAGAAAGCGGCAAGCCTGTACAGCCAGTTGTTGGAAAACGACAACCAGAGCGACATTTTT
>JAKOXM010000420.1 GCA_029781095.1 Bacteroidota bacterium | reverse complement strand
AATCTGCTTTTTCTCTCGGGTATAGGCCCGCGCGACCCGGAAACAGACGGAGTGCCGGGGCTTATGCGCAATCAGACCGGAAATTATACGGAATTTGATTTCGAAGCGCAGGTGCACTCCGTATTCCACAACGTACGCTCGGTGCTGGAAGCCAGCGGCGCCCGTTGGGAGGACCTTGTGGATGTAACGGTTTTTCTGGTCAACATGGAAAGGGATTTTCACAAGTTCAACCAGCTGTATGCCGGGTACTTTAAAGACAACCAACCCTGTCGCACAACTGTCGGCATCGACAGGCTGCCGACACCGATTGCCATCGAACTGAAATGTATCGCGGTAGTTGGCAGCGGGCAGTAGCAGCATCCACGGCTACTGCCCGCCGCTACCTTTCTACGGCGTATCGAACATATCGTAGTACATCTTCAGGGTAGAGTCGGTCTCTTTTTCCTTGATCTCTTTGATCACTTTTTGCAGGGCTTCCACTTTAGTCGTGTCGCCTTTTTCGCGGAAATAATTGCGAATATCGGCGATGGCTTTGGTGGCGGCAAAACGGCGGAATTGACTGGTTTGCAAATTGAAAGAAACGCCTTTCAGATTTTCCACGCCGCCGTCGATCAGAGCCGCATCGCCGAGACCGGTGAGGAATTTCTGGTAATTGTCAAAGAAAGAAAAGGCTGCCATGTAATCAACCTTACCCATCCTTTTTTCAAAGAACGACAGGTCGGCGCGGTCGGGGTTTTGCGCGTACAGTTCAGCCAGCGTGGCAGAAAGTGCGTCGCTGTCGTCGTCCTGCAGGCTTTTTGATGCGGCTACTGCTGCGGCCGGGTCCAGTTTGGTAAGTGCGCCGAGGGCTGCGCCTACTACGCTGTACGCCTGATCGGCTGCGAGGCCTTTCTGGATGATGGGCACGTATTGTTTGTCGTCGGTATCGCCGAGCGTTCCGATCGCTTTTGCACGAACGGACGGTTCGGGGTCGCTTTCTGCGATTTTGACGATGGCGGCCAGTGCTGCCGGGTTTGCGGCATCTGCCCGGTTGAGGGCTTTTTGACGAATTGCCCAGAATTTGTCCTGCAGCGCGTCGATCATCACCTGTTTGGCAAGTTCGCTCTTCTCTTTTTTCAGGCCATCCAGCGCTTCATAGCGATCGCGGAAAAGCGGCGCATTGCGATACATGAATGCCCATTCTTCTGGCGTATGGTCGTCATTCTTGACGCAGAGCAGTGTTTTATCCGCATCCACATTGACGAGGGCCGGTTTGGCGGGCACGTCGAATGTGAAGGTCTGACTGCGTTTGGTGACGCGAATTTTTTCTTTTCTGACTTTCCCCGATGCGTCGTAGATGTCGACAGAAAGCGGAAGATCGAATACGTGGGCTACGTTTTCGCCGGTCTGTTTTTGGGTAATCGTCACGGTTTGCCTGTGCGCAGCCTCGTCCCAGCCGTATGTGATGTCCAGATCGGGGTGACCGGCGCCGAAAAACCATTGGTTGAAAAACCAGTTCAGGTCTTGTCCGGTCACGTCTTCGAATGCCAGACGGAGTTCGTGGGCTTCCACATCCGTGTATTCGTTTTTCTTCAGATAGCGCTGCAAGGAGGCAAAAAATGCCTCGTCGCCCACCTGTTTGCGCAGCATGTTCAATACGGCGCCGCCCTTGTTGTAGGAATGCGCGTCGAACATGCTTTCCCGGTCGTGGTAACCGAAATTGATGAGCGGGTGGCCGCCGTCGGAAGCAGAAAAAATATAGCCTTGCTGCTCCTGCATTTCATGAAAATCGGCTTCGTCGCGTCCGTGCTTGTGTTCGAGCCAGAGGTATTCCGAATAATTGGCAAAGCCTTCATTGAGCGTCAGGTTGGCCCAGCTTTCTGTTGTCACAAGATCGCCGAACCAGTGGTGGAACATTTCATGCGCCACTACTTTTTCATTGGTCATGTGATCGTCGAGGAGTTCGCGTTTGGTTTTCTGCATAAACTCGCCGAAAATCACGGCCGTGGTATTCTCCATGGCGCCGCTGACGTAATCCCGGACAACGACTTGTGAAAATTTCTGCCAGGGGTACGGATAGCCAAGTATGGTGGAATAAAATTCGAGCAATTCGGGCGTATTCGGATAAATGTCGCGGGCGTACTGCTCGTATTTGGGTTCTACGTAGTAGTCCACATCGATACCGCGCCATTTGTCATGCACCACCGCGTATTCACCGATAGCCATCATAAACAGGTACGGCGCGTGGGGTTTATCCATTTTCCAGTAATCGGTGCGGGTGCCGTCAGCGTTCTTTTTGGACGATACCAGTACGCCGTTGGAAAGGGTTTTGTACTTGTTTTCCACGGTAATGTACATTTCCTGGGTGCAGCGCTCGTTGGGTTTGTCCACCGTAGGGAACCAGTATGAATTGCTTTCGGTCTCGCCCTGGGTCCAGATTTCCATGGGTTTGTTCTTGTCGGCGCCATCGGCATTGATGAAATACAGGCCTTTATCCTGGGTAATGGCTGCGCTTCCGCCGTACGATTCGCGCTCGTCGGGTTTGGCGGTGTAG
>JAKOXM010000390.1 GCA_029781095.1 Bacteroidota bacterium | reverse complement strand
TAACATACAGACAGCCGTTGGCAGGGCGTTGGCGGAGTTGAAACCGGATTTCAGACATCGGATGGGTTTGTGCAGATGCTTTGGCTGGAGGTTTCGGGTAGAGTTTTACTGGTTGTTGCAGGATGATTTCGTTAACGCCAACGGTTGCGATATGCAAACGTGCGACAGAAGGGAGCACGCGGGCATGCCCCGTGTTTTAAGCGTAAAAGATTTTTTCGTTCGCATCAGAATTTACAGAATTCAAGAATTGCCTGAATTCTGCAAATTCTATAATTCCGGTAATTCTGATTCAGACATTTAATACCAGAGGTTCCGAAGACCGGCAGATTCTAAAAAGGGTTGTTTTTCAACGTTACGCTCCCCGAATGTGCAACACTTTGGATTCGTTTTTGGGAAGCGTAACGTTCCGCGATTTACATCTTAACAAACTGCTTTGAAATTTGCCCTTCTTTACTGCTGACTGTGACGATATAAAGGCCTCGAACCAGCGCATTCACATCGATCCGTTGATTGTTCGTCAGACTTTGCCGAGAGATGATTACGGCGCCCAAAATATTGCGGACCTCATAAGTCAGGCCTTGTGTCATGATATCAGGCAAACTAATGAGAATGTCATTTTGTGCCGGATTGGGTGTTATTTGCAAATAACTGCTTGGGAATGTGATGCTCTTGTTACTGGAGGTAGAGCAACTTATTTCGATAGGTATTTTTTCTACGCCGCTAGTTCCATTCCCCAATTGTCCGTAGTAATTGTCCCCCCAAGTCCAGAGGGTGCCATCGCTTTGTATCGCTGCTGTATAAGATCCCCCTGCAGCCACTTGTTTCCAATTGTTGGCGGTGCCGATTTGTATGGGAGAATATTCGCCTGAATTTGTTCCATTCCCCAATTGTCCATTGTAATTACTCCCCCATGCCCATAAAGTACCATCACTTTTTATCGCTACGGTATGCAAATATCCACCGGTCACTTGTTTCCAATTGTTGTCTGTACCAATAAGTATGGGGGCATTTTGATTTGTGGATATTCCATTGCCTAATTGTCCGGAGAGATTATACCCCCAAGTCCAGAGGGTACTATCGCTTTTTATCGCTATGGTATGATAAGTTCCTGCCTCCACTTGTTTCCAATTGTTGTCTGTGCCAATTTGTATGGGGACTTTCTGGTCTGTATTTGTTCCATTTCCTAATTGCCCGTAATAATTCCATCCCCAGGCCCACAAGGTGCCATTGGTTTTTAGGGCTACGGTATAACTTCCTGCTGCCTCCACTTGTTTCCAATTGGTGGCAGTGCCAATTTGGATAGGAGCATTCTGGTCTGTAGTTGTTCCATTTCCAAATTGTCCATTCGCATTATTCCCCCAGGCCCACAAGGTGCCATTGGTTTTTAGGGCTATGGTATTACCTCCCCCCGCTGCCACTTGTTTCCAATTGGTGGCAGTGCCAATTTGTATGGGGACGTTTTGGTCTGTATTTGTTCCATTCCCCAATTGTCCATAGTAATTATCTCCCCATGCCCAGAGGGTTCCATCGCTTTTTATCGCTACGGTATGTGATGAACCCACCGTCACTTGTTGCCAATTATTTGCGGCGCCTATTTGTATGGGCGTATTTTCGTCTGTATTCGTTCCATTGCCTAATTGTCCTTTCGTGTTCCGCCCCCATGCCCAGAGGGTTCCATTGCTTTTTATCGCTATAGTATGTCCCGCCGTCGCCACTTGTTCCCAATCATTGGCGACGCCTATTTGCATGGCGGTATTCTGGTTTGTATTTATTCCATTGCCAAATTGTCCATCGGAATTATACCCCCAGGCCCAGAAAGTTCCATCACTTTTTATGGCCACAGTATATTTAAATCCCGCTGCTACCTGTTGCCAATGGTTGTCTGTGCCTATTTGAATAGGGGCATTTTGGTCTGTAATTGTTCCATTTCCCAATACACCATATTCATTTTTCCCCCATGCCCAAAGGCTTCCATCGCTTTTTATCGCTACGGTATGTACATGCCCTGTCGTCACCTGTTGCCAATTGTTGTCTGTGCCTATTTGAATAGGGGCATTTTGGCTTGTTTTCGTTCCATTGCCTAATTCTCCATCGGTATTTTCCCCCCATGCCCAAAGGGTGCCATCGATTTTTATAGCCAGGGTATGGAATGATCCCGCCGCCACTTGTTGCCAATTGTCGCCTGTGCCTATTTGTATGGGGGTAATCTGCTTAATATTGTTTCCGATACCTAATTCTCCATCGGTATTTCTCCCCCATGCCCAAATGGTGCCATCGCTTTTTATTGCCACGGTATGTGACGACCCCGCCACCACTTGTTTCCAATTATTTGCGGTGCCTATTTGTATGGGCGCATTTTCGTCTATAGTAGTTCCATTACCTAATTGTCCTATGAGATTATACCCCCAAGCCCAGAGGGTACCATCGCTTTTTATCGCCACGGTATGAAATGATCCAGCGGTCACTTGTTGCCAATTGCTATCTGTGCCTATCTGCGTTGGAGTATTTCGGGGTAAACTTGTCCCGTCGCCTAATTGTCCAAATTCATTATCCCCCCAAGCCCAGAGGGTGCCATCGCTTTTTATCGCTACGGTATGGAATGGTCCTGCCGCTACTTGTTTCCAATTATTGGCGGTGCCAATTTGTATGGGAGAATAATGGCCTGTATTTGTACCATCCCCCAATTGTCCATTGTAATTGCTCCCCCATGTCCATAAGGTTCCATCGATTTTTATTGCTACGGTATGATTATCGCCCACCGTCACTTGTTGCCAACATTGGGCATGAACATTTGCTGCCAGGAGCAGACAAGTAATTATGAATGTAATGTGTGTTTTCATTTTTATGAAGTTTTGTTGATTTCGTCGAAGGGTCCCGCAGCCCCAAAAAACAATTGCGTAAAACCGCCACCTCCGGCAGATTTTACGCAATCAGGCACGGCCAGGTGGCCGGCAATGGATAAAAGGCGTCTGGCTGTCATTTAGCGGGGTATTTGGATTAATGATGCCTCAAATGTATTGTTACGCTTTCGTAAATCAAAATTATCATGCGGGCTTTTTATTTGGCCCCAATTTTTTTTCATCCCGACTGGGTCAGGGTTTGCTGCGGTGTTTCAAATTGTCCATCGCACGAAAAATACTGGCTACCTCGCTTTCAGTCAGCACCCCGAAGACGCGACAAAAACCCAAGATCATCCAACCGGCAAATAAAGCGTTTGCAGAGCGCATACATTGCACCTTTCTGCATGACTATAACAAGGATCGACATAGTTATTAGAAAGATTTGGAATAGGCAGTTGTATTAATTGGTTTGTGATAATATTTTATGTTCAACTTTGATAAGCCATTCAAACTTTATAAGCCGCCTTTGTTGTCAGGGTTATTGTGGTATGATAATCAACCAATTAACCAGGGATGTGACCGACAGGTTCAGTTTTCAATTTGAGTTGATTATTCTTCGGATGACTGCAGTCATCTGATGGATGAGCGGGGAAGTATCAAATACGTCCACTGGCCCCCGGAGGTTTTAGCGACCTCCGGGGCCTTTTTCTATGGCCGGATTTACACTTTTTACCATTCTCCGACTATTCCTTCAAACATCTGTTGCCGTCCGGGGTAAATATTTCTCCCAGATGAATTCTCTCCGGAATTTTTCTTAATAAACTCACATATAAATCATTCCATTATGAAAGGAAATCATGCCGAGATTCATTTCTCCAAGGAGGGTGCGGTTCCACGCGTTGAACTGGTAGTTCCGCACGGCACCAAACTCGCTTCAATTCTCAAGGTGCAGGAACTGATCTCGAAAGAGATTATCTCCAAAATTGCTCCCCGGGGCTGCCAGGCCTGCATGTCAGGTGTCCACTTCAACATTCGCGAACGCCTCGAAAACGTGCTGATGGTCGACCTGGAATCAAACAAGATTTTGTAGGCACCAAACCTTTGATTTTGCCGGGTAGCCATTGCATGCTTGCGATTGTTGCCCGGCAACTTAAAAACCTTTCTAACATGGATGCTTCACAGGTAAAAACAGGCTTGTTGTACAATCCTTCACTCACCGATTTTTTAAAAGATAATCCCGGTGCGTGCGATTACATTGAAATCATTCCGGACATGTTCTGGACGGACAACGGGTATGGCAAAAAAAATCGCTTCGAGCCTGTGGCTTCCTGGGAAAGAACCCTTGACTGGATGGCAGCCCGTTATCCGCTGGTGGCGCATAATATCGGATTTTCACTTGGCACAGCCGGCCATTTCGACTTCGAATACCTGGAAAACCTTCAAAAATGGCACGAAAAATACTCGTTTTCGTGGCACAGTGACCATATTTCCTATGTAAAACTGGAAGACGAACACAACTTCGACCACAACACAGGTATGGCCATCCCCCTGGCTTTTGACCGGGAAGTGCTTGAACTGATCCGCCAAAAAATTCAGTTGATACAGAAGGCAATTGATGCCCCTTTCCTTGTAGAAAACAACGTATATTTTGTCGATATCCCGGACCAGGATATGACCGAGCCGGTTTTTCTGAACATGCTTTCAGAGCAATCCGGCTGCAGTTTGTTGCTTGATGTACATAACATTTATGCAAACGGCGTCAACCACGGGTTCGATTGCAAGGAATTTATCCGGGGAATAGACCTGTCAAAAACCCGGGAAATACACATCGCCGGAGGAAATGCCCTTGGCGACATGTATACCGATTCGCACGCCGGCCCCTGTCCGGAAGGCGTTTGGGAATTACTTGATTTTGCGGTGCCGCATTGTAAAAACCTGAAGGGTATCACTTTTGAATTTCACGATTCGTATTTTCACCTGCTGCAATACGATGGTGTGCTTGCAGAACTTTCAAAGGCGAAAAATATCTGGATAAAAAACCTCTCGAAATAATATGGCCCTCGCATCTTTTCAACGCGCTTTGTTCGACCTGATCGCCAACCCCGGCCTTTGCCTGCAGGCAAAGGAAAACCCGGATATACTGTCTGAAAAATACGAACTCAGCCCCAAAGAGTTTAACAGGTTGCATTCCGTAATCCTGCAGAAAGGCATGTCCACCAATTGTACTCTGTACCGGATAAACAGGGTGACACCTTTGTACACCCTGTTGTCTTACACGTGCAAATTACTGGGTGACAACCTGCTTCCTCTCCTGATCGCCTTTTGGGAAAAAAACGGTCGGACCAATCTTCAGTTCAAAGATGAAGTAATCCTCTTTGCAGAATACCTGCAAGAAGCAATATCAGAAGGGACAGTGCAAATTCCTTTTCTGGAAGAAGTGCTGAGTTTCGAAACCAAAATCAACGAATTGAGGTATCAAAAGGCGGAACCGGTCACGAATAGATCAGGAGGAACATATACCCTGAATTCAGATATCCGGGTTGCATTTTTTCGGCATCATCCGCAAACCTTGTTTGATATACTGACTTCGGATCGGCTCATGAACTCATCTGCCGATATGATCGAAGAAGGCGAATACTACCTTTTGCTGGAGCAAAACGGAGATGAAATTGACATGAAAATAATCTCTGCGGAACTGGGTTGTATTCTGGACAACATCGAGAAATACAACGTATTACCACAGGAATTCATTGAAACGGGATTGGTTAGGGAAATGTCGTGAAACTGGCAATTCAATACGCTCGTTATCAGATCATTGTATCACCCGTAATTCAAATTGTCAAGGCTGTAATCTCAAACAACACCAAAATACCTACCGGTACTGCGAACTCAAGCCGCAGTACCGGTAGATATTTTGGTGGAAAGACTTTAAGATGGTTCTTCGTGATCTTAAACCGCATTGGGAAAGATAACTACTGCCGCCCCGCCTTTATCAGCCGCATCAAAGCGACGCCTTTTTCCGTAGTGATCCGGCAAATGTACGTGCCTGCCGGAAGCGCGCTGTCAAAATGCAAAGACTGTTCCTGTGTTCCGGCAGGTTGCCGTCCGGAAAAGAAGGTTTGCTGCAGCCGCCCCTGCAGATCAGTCAGTTCAATACTTACCTGACCATCGGCCGGATTGTCATACCGCAGTACCGCCTGATCGGCCACGGGGTTCGGGTACATGAGAAAATTGTGCGGTTCCTTGCCGAAATCGTCGGCGCTGACCACCAGCCCCGACAAAAGACTGATGAGGATTGCATCATTGTCTTTTCCGTTGTCCGTATAGCCTGTAATCAGGATTTTTCCGTTTGGCCGAATCGTCAGATCTTTACAAAAGTCGCGGTATCCGAACACGTCGATATTGACGGAACCACCCGAGCCGAATTCGGAATCCTGAGTGCCATTTGGCAACAAGCGATAAACGATGATGTCATTGCTGCCTGAAAACCATTGGGTTCCGGCCAATACGATCTTTCCGTCCGGCTGTACGTCAATAGATGCTGTATTTTTATAGTCGATGTTGATATTGGGCAGCGTTCCGGTGGGAGCAATGGCATAACCTCCGTTGCCAAACGCTAAATCGGGCATGCCGTTGGGCAGATATTTGAATACGGCCAAATAACTGATTGAATTGCCAATTACGATAGCCACTGCAAGTGCCGAACCGTCGGCAGCAATATTAAAATCGGCGAACAGGTCTTTGGCATTGTTCAGGTCGCTGCTGGTAAAACCGCCCGTTCCATATCCGGTATCGGGGCTGCCGTCGCTGTTCAACCTCCCGATATAATGATTATAAGTCGTTGCCTGATCTTTTTTGTCACCGGCCACAATCACCTTGTTGTCGGGAG
Organism: Bacteroidota bacterium; assembly: GCA_029781095.1. Lineage (GTDB taxonomy): Bacteria > Bacteroidota > Bacteroidia > Chitinophagales > Saprospiraceae > M3007. Next base: position 1,586 of record JAKOXM010000390.1, on the reverse strand, counting down.
TGATGTGGATGTTCTCGATATCAACGCCATCATCGGCCAGTACCAGTCCTCCCTGCCCCCATTCGGGGTCTGGCTGACCATTTGGAAGCAGCCGGCCTACGAAAGAAGTGTCTTTGCCAATATCGTATTGGTATTGCCCGGCATACAGGATGCGTCCATCTGCTTGCAGCTGCACGTCTTTTACAGACATATAAAAATACATGCCCTTGGTATAGGTAAATCTTCCCTGCTGCCCGAAATCCTTGTCGATGGTACCATCCGCGTTCAAACGCCCGATAAAAATAGAATCCATGGGTGGGCCGGAACTCACCCTCGTCATACCGCATATCAGTATTTTGCCATCCTGTTGCAATGCGCTGCTGTTCACGTATTCATTTTGACCTGGAACGACAAAAAGCCTTTTTCGCAGGCCGTTGTCGCCAAAACCGGCATCTCTTGTGCCATCGGGCTGGTATTTTAACAACATGCCTTCACTCCTGGTGACGTAAGATGCTCCAAGCGTGAATATATGGCCTTGAGCATCTATTTCCGTGTGGAATGCATAATCAGCCGAGCCACTGAAGTTTAGGGCAAGGTACCCCTCGCCTGTGGGGCCGAAAGAGAGGTCCGGGCTTCCATCAGGGCCATATTTCGCCACACCAAAATCCCCATCGCCCGAGGTTCTGACTCCCGTTACGATCCATTTTCCATCCGGCAGAACGGCCATGCCCCAAAATTCTCCTGGCCATCCGGGCTGTATTATCCCGTCTGTACCAAATGTATCGTCCGGGATACCGTCGTACGACCATTTGAGCAGTAAGCCGTAAAAATCAAAATTGCCGGTATAACCTGCCCCTCCTATACTTCCGCCCGGCAACAGGCAAAGACTCCTGACGTTGTCAAATTGCCCGCCTGCATCCGTTATGGTAGTACCGCCATAGCCGAAATTGTCATCCGGCAATCCGTCCGGTAACAACCGGCCCAACATAAGATTGCGGTCGGAATTCGAACTGTTGAAACCGCCAAAAAGTAGTTTCCCGTCCGGGAGCAATAAAGTGGTCAGGACACCGGTGTAGCCACCCGGATCACCGATTGTCAGAATACCGCCGAGAGCATAATCCGGATCCAGTACGCCGTTGGTTGTAAAACCGAGTATAATGCCTTGTCTTGATGTATCCGCATCAATGTATCCGGAAGTAATTATCCTGCCACTGGGAAGTGCGACCACATCAGTAATAAAGGTATAATCGGTTCCGAATGAAGGCAGGATTACCGTTCCCGTACCGTTGAATGTAAGATCGGGGGTTCCGTTGGGGAGCAGCCTCGTCAGGGCGCCTCCCGACCATCCGTATCCTGCCAACAGAATTTTACCGTCAGGCAAGAGCGTCAGCGTGGAAAACCTGTTATATGAAGTTGCCGCAATAAACGTCCCTCCGTTTCCGAAAGTGTTGTCATAAGTGCCGTTGGGCTTTAATCGAATGACGACGGGATTGTCCCCTGAATTGGTATAGCCGCATGCAACAATTTTTCCATCGGGCTGGACGGCGACATCAATGAGTATACTGAAGGAAGTCATGTGAAAGACGCCGTTCTGGGCAAAATTTGCA
>JAKOXM010000382.1 GCA_029781095.1 Bacteroidota bacterium | reverse complement strand
CGAGCGCAGGCAAATCACCGCCGTTTTTGAGGACATGCCCGACAATTCACATTTCCATGCCGATCTCCTGTTTCCCCTGGCTGGTAATGAGGAGGTGAAAAACGCACCGCAATACTGGGGCTACAACAATAATTTTTTCACTTATTTTTTGCTGCGAAAAGACTGCGACAAAGCCGCTTTTTCCCGAAAATTCGCTTCTCTGGCGTCGGACAAGGTCAGCATTTTGCTCAAGGACCTGTTTGCCACGACAACCGCGGATTTTGAGAAAGCAGGCCAGCGCGCCCGCTTTGGACTGCAAAATCTCACGGATATTCACCTGCATTCCGCCCTGCAATCGGAGCTGGACGCCAACGGGAACATCCGCTACGTCTGGATCTTCGGCGCCATCGCATTTTTTATCCTGCTGATCGCCTGCATCAATTTTATGAACCTCGCCACGGCGCGTTCCGCCGGTCGTGCCCGCGAAGTAGGTGTCCGGAAGGTGCTTGGCAGCTCCCGGACGGCTTTGGCCGGGCAGTTTCTGACCGAATCGGTGGCATTATCGACCCTGTCGGTGCTGCTGGCGGCCGGATTGGCGGCACTGGCGATGCCCATGTTCCGCGAACTCAGCGGGCGCCATCTGTCCATGCCCTGGAGCAGCCCCTCATTCTGGCTTTCACTGCTCGGCGGTTCGATATTCGTCGGTTTGCTGGCTGGGAGTTACCCGGCCTTTTTTCTGTCGGCGTTCCAGTCTATCAAGGTTTTAAAAGGCGGCACTCCATTCCGGGGAAATGGCGGCGGTACGCAATTCCGCAACAGCCTGGTCGTGTTCCAGTTTACGGTTTCGATCGCTCTCATTGTTTCTACACTATTGGTTTACAGGCAATTGCAATATATACAGCACAAAAACCTCGGTTTCGATAAAAAACAGGTACTTATACTCGACAATGCCGGGGCTCTGGGTGAACGGGCCGCCGTACTGAAAAGCGAGATGCTCCGGAACGCACGCGTGGAAAGCGCCACAACGACCAGTTACCTGCCCTTGCCGGACAGCTACAGGTCCAACTGTATCCTGTCGCCGAAACGCGCCACGGGAGAGGCGGACAAGGTGATTCAAAGATGGAAAGTGGATGCCGACTACGTTCGTACGCTCGGCATGGAAATCAAACAAGGCCGCGACTTTGATCCGGCGCGGGTTACCGACAGTTCCGCCATCATCATCAATGAAACGGCGGCCAGACAGTTAGGTTTTGCCGATCCGGTTGGTCAAAAACTCTATACATCCAGGTCGAAAGCAGTGGATTCCAAACCGGAAGATTTTGAGGAACTGACGATCATCGGGGTACTGCGCGATTTCCATTATGAAAGCCTGCACAACAGTATTGGCGGACTGTGCCTGCAACTCGGGCGGGAAAGCGGCGCGATCAGTTTCCGGATCAAGGGCGCCGATGCGGCGCCGGTCATTGCCGATCTGGAAAAAAGATGGAACAGCTTTACGCCCGACCGTCCACCCAGTTATCGCTTTATGGACGAGTCGTTGAACCGGATGTACGGTGCGGAACAACGCGTCGGCAAGATCGCGCTCATTTTCGCTTTGCTGTCAGCGCTGGTGTCTTGCCTGGGCTTGTTCGGACTGGCATCTTACATCACCGAACAGCGTACGAAGGAAATTGGCGTCCGAAAGGTGCTTGGCGCTTCGGTGACGGGTATCGCGGGAATGCTGGCGAAGGATTTCCTGAAACTGGTTGTCATCGCGATTCTCCTCGCATCGCCCGTAGCGTATTTTTTTATGCGTGAATGGCTTTCAGATTTTGCCTACCGGATTGATATTCAATGGTGGATGTTTGCAATAGCCGGCGCATTGGCTATCGTCATCGCCGTTTTGACAGTTGGTTTTCAGAGCGTGAAGGCGGCACTGGCGAATCCTGTTCAATCGTTGCGAAGTGAGTGAGGATATTATAGAAAGGGTCGCCGGAAGCATATTGTCAGCGGAATGGAACACGGATTGGACGGATTGGACACGGATTTTTTATTATGATCCGTGTCCAATCCGTCCAATCCGTGTTCCATCTACGGCGTCAGATTTCATGCCATCCGGATCCCGCTTCAGAAGGGCAAACCCGGGGTGCCCGGTTCATTCCAGCGCGCTTCCTTCCACACGCGCTGCTTTTTTCTGGAAATAAAAGTCCAGGCGACGATACGGCTCGTTTTATTGCCTTGCCCCATTGGGATTGTTCTGACAGCCGACGCACCCGCTTTTTCCAGTGCGGCATGCACTCTTTTGAGGTTGGACTGCTTGGAGACCAGCGTCGAAAACCAAAAACAGGCATTAGCGAACTCGGCGCTTTGCCGGATCATATTTTCCAGAAAACCCGCCTCCCCGCCTTCGCACCACAACTCGCTGTTTTGTCCGCCGAAATTCCGGACCGGTTTTGCGACCTTTTTATCGCTCAAATTATTCAGTTTGCGCAATGTGCCGGCTTGGGCCGCTTCGCGGGATGCGTGAAATGGCGGATTGCAGATGCTCAGGTCAAAGATTTCACCCGGCTGAATAATTCCGGCAAAAACATCGTTTGGGTTGGGTTGCAAGCGGCATTCCACGGCTTCTTTCAAACCGGGGTCGGCCTCGATGATCTTGTTGGCAGATTCGATGGAAACCGGATCGATATCGGAGCCGACAAAAGACCAGCCATAGGTCTTGTTTCCGATGATCGGATAGATGCAATTGGCTCCGACGCCGATGTCGAGGCATTTTACCTGATTGCCGGGCGGCATTTTTCCGCCGTTGGAGGCGGACAGCAGATCTGCAATATAGTGGATGTAGTCGGCCCGGCCGGGGACGGGCGGACACAAATAGCCAGCCGGTATATCCCAGTAACCGATGCCATAATGCTGGTTCAGCAACGCCTTGTTCAGCATTTTCACCGCTTCGGGGTTGGCAAAATCAATCGTTTCACCCCCATGGATATTCCGGGTCACGAACGGCGCCAGTCCGGGGCAGACTTCCAGCAGAGTTTTGAAGTCATAGCGATTCCGGTGTTGGTTTCGAGGGTGCAATTGTGTTTTTACCTGTATTTGCGCTTTCTTTTCGGTGACCATGCCTGCAAAGGTAGTGGATATGTGGGGTCGCGAGATTCCATGCTGATCAAAACCGAATTTCAAACACCGTCACGCTCGCGCGGAGGCTTTGCCCCGCGTGCAACGAAAACCCGAACCCGTGCTTGTTCAGAATCTCCCGGATCAGTGTAAGCCCGATGCCTTGCCCGCCAGCCTTGTCGGTAAAAAAGGGTGTAAAAAGAAGAGGCTCCACTTCCGGAGCGATGCCTTTCCCGCTGTCTTCGATTCGCAGGCCAGGCGGGTTGTGTTCGGATATAATTCTCACAACACCTTCATTATCAATGGCCTCAATGGCATTTTTTACGATATTGATCAGAGCCTGCTCTATCTGGGCGGCATCGGCGCGGATGACGAGGGGTTTTTCTGCGAAGATAAATTCGAAGCGGACCTGCCGCTGTTGCGCCAGATTTTCCAGTAAAAGCGCAACTTTCCGGAGCGTTTCGTGGAGGTCGACGGGCTCAAACCGCGGCTCGGGCAGTCGTATCACGTCGGCGAAGCGTCGCATGAAAAGGTTGAGATGCCGGTTTCGTTCAACGGCGATTCGGAAAGCGTCGGCCACGTTTTGGGGCAGATTATCCAGTTGGATGGCCGTTTCCAGGATGGAGTTTACGGGGCCGACGGAGTTGTTTACCTCGTGCGCCATCATCCGGATGACCTTGCCGTATGCCTTTTTTTCTGCTTCGAGTATCTCGCTGGTGAGATCCTCGATCATCACGAACATGCGCGGAAAACCCCTGTCGACAAAATGCGCTTTCTGGATTTTGTAGGTGCGCCCGTCGTTGAGGGACAATATTTTCGACGCTCCGCTTTTCAACGCGCCGATGGTTTTGAAAAGCGAGGTGTCTATTTCCCTGACCGATTTTCCGGACAATTCCTGTTCCGAAAGGCCCATCAGCAAGGCGGCCCTGGGGTTAACGGCGGTCACTTTTTCGTCGAAATCGAGCATGACAATGCCCGTTGGTGAGGTCCGGATGAGTTTTTCGAGGAAAAAATGCTGCTCCTCCTGTTTTGTCCGTTCGGTGCGCAACTCGTCGATCATGGCATTGTAGACACCGATGAGTTTGTCCATTTCGGGGCTGCCGGTCGCCAGAAACCGCACGTTGAAATCGCGGTCGCGGATAGCGTCCACACCGCGCATGAGCAACTGGAGAGGGCGGATGAAGGCGCGGTACAGCGAGACGGAAAAGGCGAGCGAAGCGAGGATGAACACTTCGGAGACGATAAACCAGGGTTTGTTATCCTGAAAAATCCGGAACGACAGCACGAGGGCTGTGGCATGGAGGATGAGGATGAACAAAATATATTTAACACTGAGACGCATGGCCTGTCTGTTATCAATCTTCCTGGTAAGGTATGCCGAATTTTTCCAGGCGGCGGTACAGGGCCGACCGCGTCAGGCCAAGCGACCTTGCTACCCGGGCGATTTTTCCTTTGTGAAAATCCATTGCCCGACGAATCATTTCCACTTCCATTTCTTCGAGCGTCATTGTGCCGACCTCCGGCAGACCAACGCCGTCTTTTTTTACGCCGGGTTGGTATTGTAATTGAAAATCAACTAATTGCAGGTTGTCTTGTGGAGAAACAAGCACGGTCCGTTCAACGAGGTTTTTCAACTGGCGGATGTTGCCGGGCAGTTCCAGTTGTCTGAGCCAGGCCATCGCCTCGCGACTGACGCTCAGCGGCCGGCCATAAATTTCACCCAGATTTTTCAGAAAATGATCGACGAGGAGGGGAATGTCGCCCGGGCGTTCGCGCAGGGCGGGCAGTCGTACGGTAACGAGGTTGATGCGGTACAGCAGATCCTCGCGGAAGGCGCCTTTGGCCACCATTTCATCGAGCCTGCGATTGGTCGCGCATACGACGCGCACGTTCACGGTTTTGGTGCGGCTGCTGCCGAGCATTTCGTAGGTGCGGTCCTGCAGTACACGCAACAGTTTCACCTGCCCCGAAAGGTCGAGGTCGCCGATCTCGTCGAGAAAAATGGTGCCGTTATTGGCCAGTTCGAAGCGCCCGGCGCGGTCGTAGCGGGCGTCGGTGAAGGCGCCGCGCACGTGGCCGAACATTTCCGATTCGAAGAGGCTGCTTGAAATGCCGCCAAGGTTTACCTTGACAAAAGGTTTTTTGCTGCGCGTGCTGTTCTGGTGGATCGCTTCGGCGATGAGTTCCTTGCCTGTGCCGCTTTCGCCCATGATGAGCACGGAAGCGTCTGTGGCCGCCACGCGTCCGATGGTTTCCAGCACTTTCAGGAGAGCTGGGTCTTCGCCGACAATGTGGCTGAAATCAAATTTTGACCGGGGGGAGGCTGTGGATTGCCGGTTACCGGTTACCGGTTCTTTGCCGGTGGTTGCCGCCTGTTGCTGTTGGCTATTTGCAAGGGTAATGGCTGTTTGGATGGATTGGAGGAGGTGGTCGTTTTGCCAGGGTTTTCCAAGGAAGTCAACTGCACCCAGTTTCATACCGCGCACTGCGAGATCAACGGTGGCCCAGCCGGTGATAAGCATGACCGCCACACCGGGGTGCCGTTGCCGTATAAGGCCGAGCAGGCGCAGGCCGTCTTCTCCGGAAGTGTCGGCGGTAAAATTCATATCGAGCAAGGCGAGGTCGGGCGTGTTTTCGCGCAGCCGGTCCAGCGCGTCGGCCGGGTTGGCGGCCGTATCCACGCCGAAACCTGCCTTATCCAGCAGCAACTTCAGAGAAGTGCGTACTGCCAGATCGTCGTCGATGATGAGAATTTTATGCATAATCACTCTTCGTGCAATGCCGTTGCCGGCTGCACAGCCGCCGCCTGCCTGCTGGGATAAAAGGAGCAAAGCAGAACGAGCAGATAAATAAAGGCTACTGCCCAGAACATTCCTTTTACATACACTTCAGAAGCGACGTCGAAAACGTTCATCAGCGGAAACTGCACGGTGAAAAACAGCCCCAAAGCAACGCCAAAAGTGGCAATCATGGCGGTTTCTCCGACAAAATGCCGCAAAATATTGTTTCCCGTAGCACCCATCGCCCGCCGCAGACCGATTTCGGCCCTGCGCCGCTGGATGGTCTGGAACAAGACGCCGAACAGCCCGAGCGCGACGTTGAACACCAGAAATGCGCACACAATGTACAAAATGATCATGGGAACCCGGATGAGCTGGTTTCGCCGGGATTTCATCTCGTCGAGGTGCTGTATCTCGATATTCCAGTCGGGACCGAGTTGCGCCAGGTGCCTGGCAACGCGGGCCTCCGTCTCCGCCGTGGCGCCTTCGCTGGTTTTGATCAGAAAATTTTGCTCCCACGTGCCGGCCAGCGGCGCCATGACACAATAATCGCGCTCCTGAAAATCGCTTTTGTGCTTGAAATAATCCACTACACCGATGACGCGGGAACCGCCGCCTTCCGTGTTTTCTTCATTCACAATGGCGCCAATGGCATCTTCGTTGCCCAGCAAATCCTCTTTTAGTTTGCGCGTAATGATAATGGGGCGGTATTTGGCGGCCACTGTATCGGCATTCGTAAACCAGCGCCCTTCGGAAAGCTGCAGCCCCAGTACTTCGGGGAAATCGATGTCTACACGCATGATCTCCGACACCACGGACTTGCCTTTAAATTTGAAGTCGTTGTTTGACGAACTGAACGAGTAGGGCATGTTGTTCGACATAAACGATACGCTCTCGATACCGGGTATTTGCAATAATTCGCGCTTGACCGTCTCGCGGGCCGTATTTACGAGGGGCAGACTGTCTGTGTTGAATCCGCAACTCACGGCCCACACCCGGTCAGAATCGATGCCTGCAGGTGCGGCAAGGTTGTCGAGGTTGTACACCGTCAGGCTTGCTACCCCGAACAGGATGATAAAGGAGACGAAAATTTCGAGCATGAGCAGAAAATTGCTGCGCCGTTTTTTCCAGATGAGTTTGAAAATATGACTTAACATGTTGATTGTCTTATTGAGAGATAACAAAGGATCAAATCAAACCTCGCTCCCGCGCAGCGCTTCGGCCGCCGGTAATTTTGACATGCGCCATGCCGGATACACACCTGACAACAAGCCGAAGGCCAGGCTTACGCTGAATGCCGCGAAAACCACCGTCCAGTTGATGCGCAAATCAATGTATTCAAATAACTGGCGGCTGTTGATCAGGTAGATGATCGCCCCCGAAAGCAGCAGCGCCAGCAGGCCGCCCACCAGCGTAATCAACACATTTTCAACGATAAATTGCCCGATCAGCCGTTTGGCAGACGCGCCGAATGCTTTGCGGATACCGATTTCGGAAGCCCTCTCAAGGATGCGGCTGATGTTGAGATTGACCAGATTGAGGGCGGGAAGTGTCATAAAGAACAGGGCAAACAGGGCGATCACCGTAAAGAAAAACGGCTTTCCATTGTCCTGGGCGCCGTCGAATATGTCGCTGACAAAGCCTTCGAGGAAACCTGTGGCCTTGGAAATCAGATATTTATATTCGCTGCTCTTTGGGATGGCTTCCTGTGCACGCGCAATCGTCTCGGCGTATTCCGCTTTTATTTTAGGCAAATCCGCCACATCGTTTGCTAGCAGGATGGCAGCGAATTCGCCGGTCCCTTCCGTCACTTTTTGCGCCGTTTTGGAGCAGTTGTAGGGCATGTAAATATCCGAGGCAGTGTTGAGCCGCGTGATCGGGCAGCCCCGCACCACGCCGATGACGCGATAGCGGATGCTTTCGATCTCGATGAATTTGCCGACTGCCGCCGCACCCTTACCAAAATAATTGTCGCGGGTACGGTCGTTGATCACGGCTACAAAGTCGTTGTTGTCAATGTTTTGCTGCGTATACGGCCTCCCTTCGAGGAAATCAAATTGCGTTACCTCCCAAAAACCGGCATCTGTGTACTTGATGTAGAATTTGAATTTTTGAGCGCCGAGATACGCATTGGTCGTGTTTGGCGTGGACGATATGCCGATTTTTGCCGGCGTTTTCAGGGTATAAACGTGGTCGCGAATAAAGCGCAGACTCATGGGACCGCTGCGCGACCAGCCTTTGTCACTTTTTTCCTTCAATTGTTGAATGTACAAAGTGCGGTTGCGCCAAACTTCCGGGTAATTCGGGGCAAACAGGTGATCCAGAAAGGCAGCCAGCACAATCAGTACCGTAAGCGTGGTAGCGATGCCGAACAGGGAGATGAAGGTGTAAAACTTCCGGCGTTTCATCACCGCCCAGGTTATTTTCAGATAGTTGAGTAGCATAATGGTTTGAAGTGATGAGTTATGAGCGATGAGTTATGAGTGATGAATGATGAACGGTGAGTGATGAGTGATGAGTGATGTACGGTGAATGATATTCGTTTGCGCAGGGCGTATTAAAAAGTTGTGTTTTGTTCCTTGTTGACACGAATTTACAATTTTTCGTGTCCGGTTTTTTTAGACCATCTCTGTGCATTAAAAACATAAATAATTGAAAATCAAAATTTTATACTTAAATTAGGGCCCACTCATCACCCATCACTTACCGTTCATCATTCATCGTTCATCGCTAATCACTCTAACTAACCTGGCTTCCGTCGAAGAGCCGTACGAGGCGGTGGGTGCGGCGCGCCATATTTTCGTCGTGGGTTACCATGACGATGGTGGTGCCTTCGCTGCGGTTGAGGTTTTCGAGAATTTCCATGATATCGTTACCCATGGCCGAATCCAGGTTCCCTGTCGGTTCGTCGGCGAGAATGATGGCCGGATTGCCGACGATTGCCCGGGCGATAGCCACCCGCTGGCGCTGACCGCCCGAGAGCTGGGAAGGGTAGTGTTTCATGCGGTTGGACAAACCTACTTTTTCGAGTGCTGCGGAGGCCAGACGTCGCCGCTCGGCGCCGGATATCTCGCGGTACAGGAGAGGCAGCTCCACATTGTCGAGCACAGGCAGGTCGTTGATGAGGTGGTAACTCTGAAAAATGAAGCCGATCTTGCGGTTGCGGAATGCGGAGAGACGCTTGTCCGAATAATTCATAATTGCCTCATCGTCAAGGGCAATGCGGCCTTTGCTCGGCAGGTCGAGCAGACCGATGATATTGAGCAGTGTGCTTTTTCCGCAACCGGAAGGGCCCATGATGGATAGAAATTCTCCCTTCCCCACGGTTAGGTTGATGTTGGTCAGCGCGACCGTTTCGATAGATTCGGTGCGGTAGACTTTTTCGATGCCGTTTAACTCGATCATGTGTTATCGTATTTTTTCCTGTTTTTCAAAATCAAAAAGGGTGAGCAGGCGCAGGCGAAAATAGGCCGCCCAATAATCGCGCAAGGCGCCGATGAAATCGCGTTTTGCCTGGTCTTTTTCAGCAAAAGCAATGCTCAGATCGGTAATACCCAGGTCGCCGAGCACATAGCGGTCCTGTGCGATCTGGTATTTTTCAGAAGCGATGCTGTCAGCCTGTGCCGTCAGGGAGAGCTGGCTTTTCAGCATATCAAACAGCGTCGCTTCCGTGATGATCTGCTGCCGGAATGTTTCCTTGTCCTGCTCTACCGACTGTTTGGCCAGGTCGCGCGAAGCTTCGGCGGTTTTGGTGCGGGCACGAGCCCTGCCCCAGTCCAGGATCGGTACATCAAACTGAATTTCAATGGTTTGATAGTTTTGCGGAGTGCGCGACAGGTCGCCAAGTTTCGGACCGCTGTTGGAAAATCCGAGGTTGGCCACGAGGTTGGCATTCAACCCGGTTTCTCCTTTGGCTTTGGCAACACCGCGGTCCGCTTCGAGCAGTCGCCGCCCGAATGCGATGGCGTCGGCCCGATTTTCGAAAGCTTCCTGCAACAGTTGTTCGGTCGAAATGGCGGGTAAATTATCAGGCATCGGCAAGATCAGGTCGAGGCGTTCGGCATCGGACAGGCCCGTAAAACTGCGCAGATTCAGACCGGCGATCTCTACGTCGCGGCGAGCGGTGGCCACTGCTTTTTGTGCCTTTAGCTGTTCGAGGCGGAGTTGCAGTATTTCGTTGCGGCTCGTCTTTCCGAGTTCATACTTCTCCCCCGCGATGCGCAGGATACGGTCGGTATTCACGAGGTTGGTGTCGGCAATGGCGAGGTTAACTTGTGCAAGCAGCAAATCGAAGTACAAATTGCTGACAGTCAGGGAAATACTTTCCATGTCTTCCAGAAAGGCCTGACGGCTTTCGTCGTACTTCAGGGGTTCTATTTTTTTGTCCCATTGCAGCGCATTGAACCGGAACAAGGGCTGCACAAGCCCGAGTGCGAACAAAGTGCCGTTGTACAGGGTGTTGTCGCGGGCAAAATCGTCGAAACGCTGAAGCTGTGTGGCGGCAAAAATGGTTCCGCCGGTTTTCGAGAGGTTTTGTTCCAGTGAAAGCCCTACGGAGGAATTATTGTTCCTGACCGGCTGAAACTGAATGGTCCCGTCGGGCTGCACCACTTCCTGAAACGAGCGGCTGAACGCCGGCAGCCGGCTGGTGAGCAGCAACTGGGGCTTGTAATTGGACTGAAAGGTGCGAAATTCCCAGGCCCGTGTCTCTTTTGTCGTGGCGGCCTGCCGGGCGGCTATGGACTGGCCGCGTGCCAGTGCCACAACCTGCCGTAGACTCAGTCGCGACGATTCCTGCGCCCGGAGCAGGCAAGGCAACAGGACGATGAGCAAGGAAAATGTTTTCATAACCCGATATTGACGATGCGCCATTTTTTTGAAAAAACAAACGCAAATAATTGATTTTCAATAATTAAACTCATCGCTCATCGCTCATCACTCATCACTCAATTTGACTTCTTTTAGATGTTTGAACCGGCTCAGGTCGGAGGTTACGACGGTTTCTCCCGGCGATAAACCCTCCGTGATCTCTACAAAATCGAAGCTCGTGAGCCCGATCGTTACGGTGCGGCGTTCGAGTTTTCCGCCGGGGCGGAGCACAAAAACATCCTGTTTCCGGCTGCCTTTAAAGGCTGCGCCGTTGGCGACGCGAATAGCCCGGGGGCGGCTTTCGGTCACAAGGAAAATTTCGACTTTCTGTTTTGGCCGGAAAAGCGAGGTTTGGCCGCGTTCGAGCGATACGTCGAAACTGACGATGCTGTTGGCCACCGAGGGGTGAATATTGACCAGCGTGCCCGTCACCACAGAATCGTCGAGGCGGATATAGGCTGTCATGCCGGGATGCATTTGTGGTGCGTAATTATCTGATATGGAGCCGATTACTTTAAAACTTCCCAGGTCGGCCAGACGGGCCAGCACCTCGCCCTCGCCGATCTTCGCGCCGAGGTTTTTATTGACAAATGTCAGCACCCCGGCACGTGGCGCCGTGATGTCGGCCTTTTGCAATTTGCGTTCGAATTCGAGCAATTCTTTTTCCGAAATACCTGCCGTGATCTCGCTCTCGCGCAAGCTGGTCTGCATAATGGACTGGCGGCTGCGCAGATCGTTTTCCAGCTGTCTTTTTTCAAGCATGGCAACGTGGAGATCGTTTTCGGCGCGTTCGATGGCTTCCCGGGTGCCGCCGCCGGCGCGAAACAGGCGGCGGGCGTTTTCCAGATCGGCCTGCAAGGCATTGATCCTGAATGCCTTGATGCTGTCCTGTATTTGAAGGTCGTAATAGTTTTTGTCCAGTTCGAGCCGGAGTTTGACGATGCCGTTGCGTTTCAGTTCCAGCTGGTCGCGTTGCTTTTCAAATTCGATTTGCGTGAATTCCTTGTCGAGTTCGACGATCTTTTCTCCGGCCATCACTGCGCTGCCTTCCTGCAAACATACCTTTTGGAGCACGGCCGTGATCGGGCTGGTGATCACAGCCTCGAATTCGGGAAGCACTTCCCCGGAGGCCGAGAGCGTATTTTCGACGGCACCGGTTTCCACCACTGCAGTACGTATGTCTGCGCGACTTACTGTGGCATTGAAGGCGCTTCGCATCCAGACGGCCGCCGCAAGTATGCCCGCTATGATGAGGATACCAATTAACCGACGCCGGTTGCGGCGTTTGTCGATGGCGGGTTGTGGAAGGTCTCTGTCCATTTACGTTCGGTTTTTATCGCCGATGCATAATACTTTCCAAGCGCCATGCCAAACGTATTGTGCTTGTTTTCAATAAATTATAAAAGTGTTTCTAAAAAAAAGTGTCTGAAAACGAACACTTTGTCCGGAAACGGAATGACATCGTGGTTTCCATTCAAACCTGTGTGGCCAGGTTGCATACAAACGCCCGAACGAGAATCCCGGGGGATAAAACGGGATACCACGACGACACGACGAAACCAATGGTTTCTCAGGATTGGATGACTGTATTTCGTCTTGTCAATCAATTTTGCGTGCTTCAACAGCGCTCTCAATCTCCGGCTCCGCTCCGTCCGCTCGCGCACAAAGATGTCCGAAACCGGACATCTTTGCGTCGCGATTATTTTTGTATTTAATTGAAAATCAGTTGTTAATATTCCGGCACGGGCTATGCAGGCATAGAAAAGGGCCTGCGTACAACCTGCCCGCAGCTATGAAACAGAACCTATTGAATCGCTCTTTCAGCCCCGGTACCGGCCGGAT
>JAKOXM010000380.1 GCA_029781095.1 Bacteroidota bacterium | reverse complement strand
TACTATGTAAAGGTGGCGGCACTTTCCAAAAAGATTAACGCGCGACTGATACTGGACACTTCCGGCGTTGCCTTGCGCGCGGCTGCGGAAACGGGCGTGTATTTGCTGAAGCCCAACCTGGCGGAACTGAGCGCGCTGGCCGGCGTTAAGAAACTGGAAATGAACCAGGTAGACGATGCCGCATTGGAGATAATTAACCAGGGAAAATGTGAAGTTGTCGTGGTATCGCTTGGCGCGCAGGGCGCACTGCTGGTGACACGGGAGGGGTTTGAACATATTCCGTCTCCAACTGTACCTAAGAAAAGCACAGTGGGAGCGGGCGACAGCATGGTGGCCGGCATGGTGTGGGCCTTGAGCGAAGGCAAGCCGCATCGGGAAGTGGTGCATACGGGTGTAGCGTGCGGAACGGCGGCGACAATGAACCCCGGAACAGAATTATTTCATACCGCTGATGTAGCCCGTCTGCTGAAATGGTTGCAGGAATACGGCGAGCGCTACCGGTTCAAGGAATTTTGACATTCAAATTCAACATGAAAATTACGTTAAAAGCATTCGCGCTTTCTAACTTTGCCATTCGTCCCTGCCACATACACCATCAAAGCAACAGTTTTGTCATTGCGAAGCGCGTTACTGCCTCGCAGGCGACCCGTTGCAGATTGAAATCTTCATCTCATTGATAATCAATAGCCCCGAAATATTAAAGAACAACATTAACACACAATGATCAATCTTGTACTTTTTGGCCCGCCTGGTTCGGGTAAAGGCACCCAGGCCAGCAAACTCGTTGAAAAATACCACCTGATCCACATCAGTACCGGCGATTTGTTCCGGTATGAAATGGGGAATGACACACCGCTGGGCCAGCAAGCCAAGTCTTATATCGCCAAAGGCGAGTTGGTACCCGACGAAGTGACCATCGGTATGCTGCGTAATAAAGTAGAGGCACACCAGGATGCAAAGGGGTTTATTTTCGACGGATTTCCGCGCACCATCCGGCAGGCGCAGGCGCTCGACGCCCTGCTCACCGGAATCGGCACTTCTGTTTCCGCCCTGATTGCCCTGCAGGTTGACGACGAGGAAATCGTACAGCGGATCAAACTGCGCGGCGCATCTTCCGGCCGGCCCGATGACAGCGACGAAAATGTGATCCGAAACCGGATAGAAGTGTATAAAAACGAAACAACACCTGTATTCGATTATTATGCACAAACCGGTAAAAGTCACAGCGTCAATGGTATCGGGAGCATCGCCGAGATATTCGGCCGGCTTGCGGATATCATGGATTCTTTATAGGGTCGGGAGACTCTTTTAAAAGTTTTGACGAAGTATTGCCCAAAAGGCCCTACTTTTGAGCGTCAAGAAACCCATTTTTTATCCAAATGTTCGTTTATGGCGTTTCCGTCAAATCCGTTACAAACTTTGTGGCAATGGCTGCCCGCACCGCTTCAAAACCGGTATTATCTCACGCTGGTCGTTTTTTTCATCATCATGATCTTTCTCGACCGGCATGGCATATGGACACAATGGCGACTTCACCGCGCTGAGCAACGCCTCGAGAGCGACAAGTCATTCTACGAACAGAAAATAAAAGACGCGCGGGAAGAAGCGGAAGATTTCGAACTCACAAAGGAAAAATTCGCCCGCGAGCATTACTATATGAAAAGGCGCGATGAGGACGTATATATTATCAAGGAAGATAAATGAACGTCCACCGGCCTGAAATCCATTCGTGACGGGGTGACCAGCAAGTCACCCCGTCACTATTAACCAATATTCCATTTTTATAACGCATTCAGTTTCAGATGTCTGTTCTAGTAAATAAGCATTCTCGCATCATCGTACAAGGTTTTACCGGTAAAGAAGGGACGTTTCATGCCGAACAAATGATCGCCTACGGAACAAACGTGGTAGGCGGAGTCACTCCGGGGAAAGGTGGCCAGTTGCACCTAGGTCTCCCGGTTTTTAATACCGTTGCAGACGCAGTGAAAGGGGTTGGCGCCGACACGTCCATCATCTTTGTACCGCCTGCTTTCGCAGCAGATGCCATAATAGAATCTGCTGCCTCGGGCATTAAAGTGGTGGTTGCCATTACGGAAGGCATTCCGGTGCAGGATATGATCCGCGCCAAGGCGTATGTGGATATCAAGGGAGTCCGCCTGATCGGACCCAATTGCCCGGGTGTGATCACTCCCGACGAAGCAAAGGTGGGTATTATGCCGGGTTTCGTATTCAAACGTGGTCCGATCGGGCTTGTTTCCAAATCAGGCACACTTACTTACGAAGCGGCTGACCAGGTTGCAAAAGCGGGCCTCGGCATCACGACGGCCATCGGTATTGGCGGTGACCCGATCATCGGCACAACGACCCGCGAGGCCATCGAACTTTTTATGAACGACCCGGAGACGGAAGGAATCGTCATGATCGGTGAAATCGGCGGTTCGCTGGAAGCGGACGCCGCGCGCTGGATACGGGCCAATGGCAATAAAAAACCGGTTATCGGCTTTATTGCCGGACAAACGGCGCCAAAGGGACGGAAAATGGGCCACGCGGGCGCTATCGTGGGAGGAGCGGACGATACGGCAGCCGCTAAAATGCGCATCATGGCCGAAAACGGTATTACGGTGGTCGAATCGCCTGCGCAAATCGGCGCAATCGTCAAAAAAGTAATGGGTCGGTAACCGATCTGCAGACCATACCGGCATCATGCGCACGGGTTTGAACTAAAAAAATGCGCGATTAAGAACATATCCGAACCTCTCCTGTCCGAATTTCAGGGAGATGTCCGGGCAGGCGCCGATGATGGTGGCCGGGATATTTTGCCCGGCCACCATTATTTTTTTACCGGCGCCCGGTTTTTCGAAAATGGCATATTTTTTTCATATGTCGCCTGAAGCCGTTTTCTCAAGATAAAACCACGAAACATCTTAAAATTGCCGCGCTTCCTGTAATTTTATGTGGTCTTAACAGGCTAAACGCTCCTGCCTATGCGTATACCGATACTTAGCCTTTTTTTGCTGGCCGCTTTATCCGGCACTTTGAACGCTCAATGCCCGGCAATTGTCAATTGCCCGCAGGGAAACCTGTTGGTTTGCGATATTTCCGGCAATGATCCGGCATTTTGGAACGATGCCCCCAATACCTGGAGTCAGTTGATGGAAACAGCCGATCTCTATGAGGGCACCGTAGACCTGAATCTCAAGATACTGAAATGCA
>JAKOXM010000378.1 GCA_029781095.1 Bacteroidota bacterium | reverse complement strand
TGGAACTCGTTTTTCCACCCATCGATAAAACCACAAACTGACTTAAAAACCACATACCATGGGCGTCGTGCCTTCCGTCATACCAAAACCGGCTTCGCCGGATGTCGTTACCGCCACAGTGCTGGTGGAAGGCAAGGCATTGCCCGGTACGGTAGGCATCCTCTCCATCGTGGTGAACAGGGAAGTGAACCGTATCCCTTCGGCAACCCTCATCATCCGCGACGGTGAACCGGCCATACAAACATTCAAGGTAAGCAACGAGGATTTTTTCGTTCCCGGCAACAAAGTGGAGATCAAACTGGGCTACAGTTCGGATGAATCCACGGTATTCAAGGGCATCGTGGTCCGCCACAGTATAAAAATCCGCTCAGCCAGCTCCTCCCTGATCGTCGAATGCCGCGATGAAGCCGCGAAAATGACGGCGGGGCGAAAAAGCCGTTATTACATCGACAAAAAAGACAGCGACAGTATTGAGGAGATCGTGGGGCTCTACGGGCTTAAAAAAGACGTAAAATCTACAAAACCAGGCCTGAAAGAAGTTGTCCAGTACGACGCCACCGATTGGGATTTTATCGTCTGCCGTGCCGAGGCCAACGGCCTGCTCGTCATGGCTGAAAACGGAAAGATCATCGTGGACAAGCCGGATACGGGCAAGCAACCCGTGTTGGGCATCGGTTTTGGCGCCACCATCATAGAACTGGATGCCGAAATAGATGCCCGTATTCAAAGCCCCGCCATCAAGGCCATGAGCTGGAGCGCAGCCGACCAGGGAGTAACGGAGGCCGAAGCCTCGGACGCGTCCGGCAGCGGAAGCGGCAACCTTGCAAGTGCCGACCTCGCGGATGTGCTGGGCGGCGACTCGCGCGATTTGCGCCACAGCGGGCAACTCGGCGAACCGGAACTGCAGGCCTGGGCCGACGGCCTGATGCTGCGCGAACGCCTCGCAAAGGTCCGCGGACGCGCCAGATTCGAAGGCTTTGCGGACGTCATGCCGGGTAACATGCTCGAAATTCAGGGCATCGGCGAGCGTTTCGAAGGCAAGGTCTTCGTGGCCGGCGTTCGCCACCAGTACGGCGGCGGCGGTTGGGAAACCGACGTCCAGTTCGGTCTGAATCCCGAGCCTTTTACAAAAACATTCGACCTCCGCCCCCTGCCGGCCGCAGGGCTGCTGCCGGCGGTCAGCGGGCTGCAAATGGGTATTGTCACCGCCCTCGAAGGCGATCCCGACGGTGAGGATCGTATCAAAGTCCGGCTGCCGCTGGTGAGTCCGCAGGAAGAAGGCACCTGGGCCCGGATCGCCACGCTCGACGCGGGAGACGGGCGCGGCACCTATTTCCGGCCTGAAATCGACGATGAAGTGGTAGTGGGTTTTCTCAACGACGACCCGCGCTACCCGGTCGTACTCGGCATGTGCCACAGCAGCGCGAAACCGGCTCCCGAACCCGCTAAGGACGACAACCACCACAAAGGATACGTCAGCCGCGAAAAAATGAAATTCACCTTCGACGATGAAAAGAAGATCGTGGCGCTCGAAACGCCCGGAGGCAACAAACTGACCCTTTCCGAAGAGGATAAAGGCATCATGATAGAAGACCAGAACGGCAACAAGATCACGCTCGACGACAAGGGAATCACCATCGAAAGCGCCAAAGACCTGATCCTGAAAGCAACGAAAGACATCAAAGCAGAAGGAATGAACATAGAATTGAAAGCCCAAACCGGTTTTAAAGCCGAAGGCAGCGGCACCGCAGAAATGTCCGGCGCCAACACGACCGTAAAAGGCAGTGCCGCCACCACCATCAAAGGCGGAGTGGTGCAGATCAATTGAATGAAAAATGAGTAACCCCGTAAAACCCGAAACGCGAAACCCGAAACACGATAACCAACAACCAACGCCATGCTTCCAGCCGCACGCATTTCCGATATGATCGTCAGCACCGCAACCCAGGGCGCTCCGCTCCCTATTTTGCCGCCCGGCTGCCCCACCGTCCTCATCGGCGGTTTGCCTGCGGCCCGGATGGGTGATACCTGCGGACCGGATGCCATTGTGAAAGGTTCGGCTACGGTGCTGATCGGGGGGATGCCCGCCGCCCGGATCGCCGACATGACGGCGGGTGGGGGAGTGGTGATGCCGCCCGGCTGCCCGACGGTGCTGATTGGCGGCTAGGATGAGAATTTACAGAATCAGAGAATCTGCAGAATTTACAAGCCGTCAATTTTACCCGTCGTAGCCAAAGGCGAAGGCGGTCGGTCATTTACAACAACCCCAACAACCGCAACAATTTAACAATCCAACAACCACAACAATGAATCGTCCATTTCTCGGTAGCGGCTGGTCCTTTCCCCCGGCATTTCAACGCAGCATCGCCGGCGTGGAGATGCTGGATCAGGAGGCGGATATCGCTTCCAGCCTGGAGATCATTCTGACTACCTCCATCGGCGAACGCGTGATGGCGCCGGATTTCGGTTGCAACCTGGAGGATTTATTGTTCGAAAACCTGGATACAACGCTGAAAACGCTGGTGACAGACCAGATTGAAACCGCCCTGATTTATTACGAACCCCGGATCGACATCGAAAAAATAAACCTCGATACCGACCGCGAACTGGAGGGTATTGTATTGATCGAAGTGACTTACCGCGTCCGTTCGACGAATACCCGCTACAATTTTGTCTACCCTTTTTATAAAAATGAAGGAACCGACATCAACCTGACAACCACGATTAAT
>JAKOXM010000347.1 GCA_029781095.1 Bacteroidota bacterium | reverse complement strand
GCCACTCCGGCGAGCATCGGGGCAAAAGCATCGTCCTCGCCTAAAAAACTCCACCTGCGGCACCAGGGATGGTTTGCAGCGCGAGTTTTTACCGCCTCCTTGAAACGGAGGAGGTATTCCTCAGAAACATCCGAGTTTTCGCCTGATTCGGCACGCCAGTCGTCAATCAGCGGCATATCATTGGACAATTCTCGTCTCCCGGCCTTGGCAGTTTCCGCATAAACCCTGTAATGTTTTTTTGCACGGTTGCGTTCACAAATATACCCGTGCGAGATATCCATATCGTACGCCTGATACTTGTCAGCGACTTCTTTGAAATTTTGATGGAACCAACTTTTTGAACCGAAACCTATTTTCCGGGAACGCTCAAGCAACATTTCAAAATCAGATCGCGACGGAAGATTGGAAGAATAATCAATGCAGAATAAATTCTTATGCTTATGCTTGTTGTCGAGAAAACTCATTACTGAAAAGCGGTGTGCATCCCATGTCACGATATTGTTCTCAAACGTATATTCAGTCCTTACAACAAAGACCCCGCGGGGAAATTCATGATCGATGGCAATTTTTTTTGTGCCTTTTGCGAAAGAAAATTTATTGGACCAGACGACGTTATCATAGAAATCAATGACTTGAGTCTCGGCCTGCCCAGGCTCAGACGCCATGACTTGCAGCTCAACGAAGTTTTTTGCTCCGTACTCCAGGAAGTTGCCTTTCGCATTTGTAATCAGCCTGGATTCCACGGGGCGCCCTTGCCATGGTGAAACCTTGTCACCGCGCTCAAGCTGAATGCAGTCGATCCATACGCTTCCGTCCTCTGTAGGAGAAACCGCATTGAAACTGAAATTCAACGGCTGGTCGATCAACACCTTGACAGGAAAATCAAAACGGGTCCATTGGTCTGTGACGTCATCAATTTTGCCGGCCAGCCTCATCCAGCGGTCTCCCCGCTGGTCTGGTGGTACCTCTTTTTCAACCGGCAGTGACGTCCTGCTTGCCCAGGCCGAAATCGTCTGCCCAGGGCGGTTTCCTTTGACCCAATATGAAAAAACATAATTCCCTGGCTCAACCAGAACGGGCAGCAGCGTAACATCGCCGGCTTCGAAAATCCCGCGCCAGTCAGGGCCCCGGCTTTTGCAGAATGTATTTATGCGCAACGAAAAATTCCCGTCAAGGGCGTTTTCGGAATCAACTGAAAAAACATTAGATTGCCATTTTTTTTCACCGTATGCGAAACCGGGGTAAACGATTCTTGCATGCCCTCCGTCGCCTTGTTAGAATGATGGATTGGTCATCATATTGCGTGTCAGGCGCGTATCAAAAGTACGGATGTTTTCAAGTTTTTTGAAATCCAATCCGGCTTGCGTAGGTTTATTTTCAGAATGCGGGGCATTTCGCAAGTCGATGATGCAGCTGATGGTTTTGTCTGTACTCTTGATGGCAGGAAACAATCTTAACGTCGTACGTTGCTGATAGTTGCGGACAGTCCACCAGTCCGCAACTAAAGGTTCGACGGAAAATGCAAATTTTTTGTAATCCCTGAAAAACGTGAATTTTGAAACCAGCATTCTCCAGTCATTCTTGACTGGAATATTTTCTGTTTCAGGCACAGAAAAACTTTCCGTTTCTCCGTCTTTTTTTGTCATTACTATGTCCGACCCGTAAATATGGTCAGCTGGAAAATTAAAAAATATGCTGTCATCAAGCACCCGTGTGCGGAGTTCCTCCGGCAGGGTCAGTTTCTGTTCGATTTTTATGCGCCCATCGGCCAGCAATGTTCCTGTTTGAATAAATTCGCCGCTGTTGCCTTCATGTGAATACTCAAGCCGCTGGGTAAACGTATTTTCTGAGAATTCCACTGGCGTTGTTTTAAAACGATTATTCTTCTTGTCTGATGTGGAAAAGGCAGCATGAAATTTATTGTCCCTGCGTTCAGAATAATATGTTATTATCGTAAATACAGGAGTGCCGTCCTGTGTGCAGGCGATCTTTCCGTCATCAAGAAATTCCAGCTTCCTCGTGCCGTAAAATACAGCATTCCCTTTTATAACAGGTTTATATTCGTTCAGTTTTATGTCTTGTTCCTCTTTGAATGGCGCAGTGCCAATAGAATCAGAAAGCGTTGCAGAGAGTGAAAAAGCCACCAGCAG
>JAKOXM010000340.1 GCA_029781095.1 Bacteroidota bacterium | reverse complement strand
TCCGCAACAAAGTCCGTTCGACCGGCCAGTTTTGGATATACGCCGTGCCAGTTTTCGGCAATGGTTGGTTGGGGAAATTGTGCAAAGGTGTCCAGATATCCTCGTATCAAATCATTGATCATCCCGCTGTCGAAGGGAGAAACGTCAAGTCCGTATTCATGGCTGTCGCCGAGGATGATCTCTCCGGTACTGATCTGGGATACGAGGACGTGGATACCGTATCGTTCAAAATCCGGGTTTTGTGCTTTGTAGCGTTCACGTACGGCAGGAAGGCTGTCGAGATGCTCAAATGATGCATAGTGTAACAAAGTTAGACCGGCACAAAGGGATGCTCCGAGTTGCCAGTCGGGGGGTTGCGGCGCAGTGCGGAACATTTGCAGTTTGCATTTCGTGATACCGCTTTCCCGCAACACGCGCGGGTAAAGGGTTTCAAATTCCGCTCCCGAACAGACAAAAATCCGGTCGGCCTTCCAGATGTCGTAAAAATCGGACAGGCAACCCGGCTCCACGTGCGTAATCGAGGTGCCAAAGTAAAATTTGACGCCCCATTGCTGTTCAAGATGGCTTGCGATCTGCCCGATCGCATGCCGGGAGGTTACTGTACACTCCGTATCGCTCCACAAGGCGCCCTTCAGCCCCCTGGTTTTGACGGCAGGCGAATAAGCAGGCACCTCCTCCGCTGCCAGCATGTTGGCGCGGTAACCGGCATCCCGGGTCGTTCGGCAAAAATCGTGCAATACAGCAAGTTCGTCATCGTGGTAGGCGAGGTGCAGAGAACCGTTTTTTTTGATCCAGATACCGCTTTCCTGCGCCAGTTTGAGCCAGGTCTCCCGACTGCGCATAGCCCGATCCAGCAGATTGCCCGCCGGTTGGCCAATGGGCCATATCAGGCCGAAATTTCGGATGGATGCTCCGACAGCACGGGCATTTCGCTCGAAAACCACCACGCGCTGGCCTTTTAGCGCTGCCTGGTAAGCAAGGGCAAGACCGACGATCCCTGCGCCGACAACTGCAACATCGAAAGTATGATCAGACATATTTAAGATTTTTATTGTTTCAAATTCAAAATGGGGACAACACCGGGGCCATTTTTAAATATAATATGCTGACAATAAATTACTTGCCGCGAAGAATCCCTTGTCCTTATGCCGTGTTCAACCCCTGCAGCGAGGCTTTCATTTGCCGGCTTTTCCAGAAGAAATACCACCAGGAAAGTGCCGAAAGGACTAATATGAGGGCAGCCCCGACATAGCACAGTACACAAAAAAAAGAGAGCCAGCTCATACCGGAACCTCCGAAATTCCGCCATAACAGCACAACCACGCTGCCGAGGTATCCAAATGAATCGGCCACGTACATCAAAAACCCTACATTGCCGGTCTCGCGGAAGCCTGCCAGAACGCGATCGAACAACACACCGTTAAAAAGGATATAGGGAAGAAACAGGCCCATGCCCGACGACACCATCCAAAAAACAGGCCCAACGGCGCCTTGCTGAAATAAAAAAGTACTGCCGGCCAGGACCGCTGCGCCCAGCATCGTCAATGCATGGTTGAGCCACAAAGCATACAGATTGTTCCTGACAAACATCATCCACCCAACTGCAAGCAGCGACAACATCGCAACCGGCGCTTCGGCAGTGGTCAAAATCGAAATCTGCCCGCCAAAGCCCAGTTCATCCCATATCTCAACGGCAAAATTGTCGCGTACATCGCGTACGATGGTCAGCAACAGGTATATACCCACCAGCAGGACCAGGCCGGGAGCATAGCGGATAAAAAGGTCCCGGCGTTCGCCCGCATTCATACGGGTCCGGGTGCTGCGCTGCACTTCGTCGTCGACCGAGGGCGGCGGGAGGTGGTTCAGCACCCAAAGACAAAATAATAAAAGCGGTGAAAAAATTAGAGCAGACACGAAAGGCATCCAGTTTTCAGAAATGCCACCGTCCACCAAAAGCCATTTACCCGTCGTTTTAACAAAACCGGACGAGATGATAAAATTGGCGCACAAAAAAGCGGCCAGCATTTCTGTCACTTTACGGCCTTCGAGATAACTGAAGACTACTCCCCACGCCATTCCAAGAGGAAGTCCGTTGACAAACATCCAGCAAGCACTCCACGGATAAGGGGTCAAAGCAAAACCCAGCAAGGCCAGTCCCGCCACACCGATCATTCCCGTCAGCAACCCGGTCCTCCGCGACATCGACATGCCTGCGATAACCCGTATCCCGATAAATTTGGACATCGCATAACCCGCTACCTGAGCGATCACCAGGACGATTTTAAAATGTATCCCCCATAAAAAAAGTCCGTTATAGGTGCCTGCGGTGAAAGGCTTTCGGAAAGCATAGACACAACAGTAAATTAGAAAAGCGAATAATCCCGCCACCAATACAAATACCGCCTGCGGAGCACGGGCCAGGCGACGGGAAAGCCATTCGGATCGGAGCATACAAACACGAATTTGTACGCAATCATACTGCCTCTTTTGGTTGAAACCGAGTGCTGCCGGAAAACATAACTATTTAGTAATAAACGAATTGCATTTATTACTTTTAGGTTAATTTCATACCGCAACCGGACATATTCAATAAATATAAACTTAATGAGTACTTAACCTGTCGCCCCTTATTTTCGCCCGAAAATCTCAACATTATGATGAATACACCTACAGGACTGATTGTATTTGACATGGCGGGCACAACCGTTCGGGACGATAATGAAGTATTGCATTGCTTTTCGGAGGCCAGCCGGCAGGCAGGGCTCAGCGCCTCTGAAAAACGGCTCAACGCCCTGATGGGCGTTTCAAAGCTGGAAGTTTTTCAATTGCTGTGGCGGGAAGAACTGGGTGCAAATGCAGATACGCATGTCATCTCTTTGAAAGCAGATGAAACATTCAAATCTTTTTGCCGAATTCTGGAAACATACTATAGTTCGCACCCTGTCGAGCCGACGGAAGGCGCGCTGGAAGTATTCGAAATGGTACGGAGCCTGGGGATCAGGATTGCGCTGAATACCGGATTCTACCGCAAAGTGACCGACATCATTCTGGGCCGTCTGGGCTGGCTTTCGGGACTCGATGCACAATACATCGGCGGCAACGGGTCGATCATCGATTTTTCCGTCACGAGCGACGAGGTGCCCAAAGGGCGCCCCGAGCCATATATGATCCAAAAAGCCATGTCCGTATTCGGCATAACGAATGCAGCACAGGTTGTAAAAATCGGTGATACACCGGTCGACCTGGAGGAAGGGCGCCGTGCAGGCGCCGCGTATTCCATTGCCGTAACAAACGGCACCCATACGCGGGCAGAGCTCGAATTACTGGACAATGACGGCCTGTTGGGCTCTTTGTCAGAGTTACCGGGGTGGTTGCAGGAACGTGGCTGGCCGGCAAAGTAAAAACGCGAAGCGTCCGGCTGCAATGATCCAACGCCAATGGCAGGCATAAATATTCCCTATATTTACCCTCTATTTGGCCATATCGATGCTGAGACCTTTCCTGAACCGGCTTTTCGTTTTACTGCTGGCACCGCTGCCTGGTTTTTCGCAGCAGCCGGTTTACCGTTTCGAACAGTTACCCTCGGAAATCGGACTCACGCATGGTTCCATCAACTGTATCAAACAGGACAGCAAAGGCATCCTGTGGATGGGTACCTGGTCGGGTCTGGTGCGATACGACGGATACAAGGTCCGTATTTTTCACCAGGAATCGGGCAAGCCGGAAGGTCTGCAAAGCGACCAGGTGACTTCGCTCCTGGAAGACCGCCAGGGCAATCTTTGGGTTGGTACGATCGGCGCCGGATTTCATCGTTTCGACCGGGAAAAGGAACAGTTTACGAATTACCGCTTCAATCCAGACGACTATAACTCATTGTCCGACAATGACGTATGGAGTCTTTTCGAAGACAGCCACGGTTACATCTGGATAGGCACCAAAAAAGTACTCAACCGTTTCGACCCGAAATCCAATTCATTTTTGCGTATCCTGATACCGTCGAAAAGGACGGAGCGCACCCCGACCGACTATATATATTCCATCTGTGAGAGCCCGGACGGGTCCGTTTGGGTAGCCTCCGCGCGGGGGTTGATCCGGGTCATTTTTCACGGCGACCGCGACTACGATCTGCAACACTACGACCTCGATCCTGCCGCGAAAGACGCGGCGCTCGACAATTTCATTTATTGCGTTCGTCCGGCAAGCCGGGAGCCCAATACGCTCTGGCTGGGCACCAAAGCCGGACTGAAAAAAGTGCGATTCAGCGACCGGGACCCCGAATTCATTCAAATCGCGGCCGCCTATCGCGCCTCGCCGGGTTCGGGGCTGAGCAACAACATAGTTCCCGATTTCCTGGAAATGCCGGATGGACAGCTGTGGGTTGCTACATACCACGGGCTCAACCTGCTGGACACGAAAAACGGACGTTTTTCAGCCTATTTTGCGGAAGCGGGTGAACAATACAGCCTCGGCAACAGCCTGATTCGTTCGCTTTACCAGGACCGCTCCGGTATTCTGTGGATCGGTACCGACAAGGGCGTGAATAAATTGAACCTGCGGCACAAGCCTTTTCAAAGCATCCGGTTCGACAAACCGGGCGTAGCATCCAACAGCATCGTCACGGATGTCTGTAACGGCGGCGCCCAGGGTTGCCTCTGGGTAGGCGCCAACGGCGGACTCAGCCGCCTTTCCTGCCATGCTGCATCGGACAATATCACACACTACTCTCTTCTGCCCGGCCGCCTGGCCGATTTCGCCAATTTCATCACCACCGTCTGGCGCGACGCTGACGGCTGGCTGTGGGTGGCCACGCAGGGAGCGGGTGTGCTTCGTATCCGGGAGCGGGACATTCCGCCCGGCAGCGGCCGACTGACAAATCTCGAGCAATTTTGCAAAAACAGCCCCGCGCCATCCATCAATGACGACTATGTGATGCGCCTGTACGACCCCGGCACCGACCATATCTGGATGGGGCTATGGGACGGCGGCATCGAGTTGTTTGAAAGAAAAACAAACGGATTCAGGCATTTTCAAAGCGTGGGCGCCGTGAATTTGACAGCCTTCCCCAATGTGGCCTTGCTGGAAAAAAAAGAAAGCGGGCAACAGAAACTCTATATCGGCACGCGCGGCAACGGACTCCTGAAATGCTCTCTGGATGACTTCGACCATACCCTCCAATTCGACCGGCAGTTTCGTTTCGATGCCGGGCAAGCGGGTTGTCTGAGCAACGACAAGATCAACGCATTGTTCAAGGACAGCAAGGAACGTTTGTGGGTCTGCACCTCCGGCGGGCTCAACCTGATGGAAGCGGGCGGCAATTCATTTCGTGTGTTTACCCAGGCCGACGGACTGCCCAGCGATATCATCCAATCGATACAGGAAGACAAAAATGGCACCGTATGGATCAGTACGCAAAGCGGCATTGCCAGTCTGCATCTGACCCCGGATGGCAAGGTCACCGTACAGCCATACGACGTTTTTGACGGTCTGCAGGACAATTTTTTCTCCAATCACTGCGCAACCCGCCTTCCATCAGGCTCACTGGCTTTCGGCGGAGCAAATGGTATCAGCCTTTTTTACCCGGACGATATCCGGCCCGACAGCGTGCCGCCCCTCACCCGAATCTCGGATTTTTTGTTGTTCAATCATTCTGTTCCGATCGGCAAAATGGAGAACGGACGAACTGTTCTGACGAGGAGCATCGCTGAAACACGCGAAATCGTATTGAATTACCAGGAAAACGTTTTGTCCTTTGAGTTTGTAGGGCTGCATTTCGCCGAACCGAAAAAGAACCGTTTCGCCTATAAACTGGAAGGCTTGTACGATGATTGGGTGTACACGGATGCGGAAAAACGATTTGCGCACTATACCAACCTCCCCTACCGGGAATTCACGTTCCAGGTAAAATCGGCCAACGGCGACGGGGTGTGGAGCGATCCTGTCTCTATAAAAATCAGGGTACTGCCGCCGTTCTGGATGACCTGGTGGGCCTATTGCATTTATGCCGCGCTATTTGCCGGTTTGCTTTACGGTGGCTGGCGGCTGGCGCACATGCGGGCAGAATTCAGGGCCCGCTTGTCACTCGAACGCATGGAACGGGAAAAGTCCGAGGAAATCAACCGGCTGAAACTCCAGTTTTTCACCAACATCAGCCACGAATTGCGCACGCCACTCACCCTGATCGTAAGCCCCCTTGAACAATTGCTGCGCGAAAAAGCCACTGACCGGCCGCTCGTCGCCTCGCTCACGCGCGTGTATCAGAATGCCGGACGTCTGCTCACCATGATCAGTCAATTGCTCGACTTCAGAAAAAGTGAAGCGGGACTGATGAAACTGCGCGCAGAACCAACCAACCTCGCTTTTTTTCTGCAGGAAATAATCCTGTCGTTCAAAACACTGGCCGACGAACACCGCATCGTGTTGAATTTCAAGCCCGAAGATGAAGAAACGGAGCTTTGGATCGACCGCGACCAGATGGAAAAGGTCTTTTTTAACCTGCTGTCAAATGCCATCAAGTTTACGCCGGACGGCGGCACAGTTACCCTGCAATTGCACAAAAACAATCCGG
>JAKOXM010000321.1 GCA_029781095.1 Bacteroidota bacterium | reverse complement strand
ATACAGGTGGGTTTTGCAGCGATCGACAGCCTGGCGGGGTTTGGCATAGGCAATAATTCGTTCCGGGTGCTCGCCAACGGCGCAACAACCCCGATCACGCCGAATCTCTCGACAACCGGCAATTTGTTTGATTGCGGGTTGCCCGTCCTGAACAGTGCTTCGGTCAGTGTTCCGAAGATCGGTTCGGGCGACTCCCTCCTGTTGCTTTTCGATACCTATACCTGCAAGTCTTCCTGCGATCAAACCCTGCCATTATATGCAGTGGAATATTTTTACCGAAAACCCTGCCCTGTCAATGGATTTGTTTCCGATACCCTTTTCATCGTACCTGACCCCACCTATATTGTGGGTTCTTTTGTGGGAAATACAATCGGTACCTGTCTGCAAACCGGGCAGAGTTACCCTTTTCATTACGAAGTCGTTACGAAGCGATTGATTGAAGACGACGGCTATCTGCAGGTGGAGTTTTCAATGCCGCTGGGTTTGTCGTTCGATGATTCCTGTTCGACCCTGCTCGGTGGCATCGCACCGGTTTTTCAGCAGACAAACCCGCTTCCGGGCGGGGGCTTCAATGTTCATCTCGCCTGGAAATTGCCCCTGCCGAATGATTCGCTCGACATGACTTTTTGCCTGCGCTACGACTGCGACACCAACATCATATGCAATTCCGACCTCGCGCCGCCGAATGGAGGTATCGTGATCTATTCGGCGGATTGCCCCGTTGTCTGCTTTTTGCAGTTGAGCAGCAAAACATACTGGTCTCCTGCATTGAATACGCCTTATGAATGCGCTATTGGCGACTGTGATTCGCTGCGTCTGGCGATATACGGCATTTGCCACATAGATCCGGGCAACAATATCGATACCATCAATACGGTTGATTTCATTTTTCCTCTTCCGGGTTTCAGAAAATGGTTTGACGTATATCGCCTGAATTACGGTTTGGAAGATCATGATGACGACCGCCATGCGGACAGCGGACTGCCGGCTGTCGCACCCGGCGTTCGACGCGACCGTTTTCTGCCCGGCGATACGCTTCGGATAGAATATTGCGGTACCGTGGATTCCGGAGGCGGGCTGATCAAATTCGGGCGGAGCGTTTGGCACGAGGTCATCAGAAGCGATATGGGCGGGGCGGCCGGCAACGATTTTTTCAACACCTCATCGGCCCAAAACCAGTTTGTCAATGCCGGGCTTTTCCAATTCCTGCGCGACAGTGTGAAAATACGATATGCCGACGGTTCGGTCTATGGCTGCCCGCTGGCCGATCTCGTATTTTCCGACGACAAGAACTATTTTACGGTGAATCAGGTGAATACCTGGCCACCGCAGGTGCTGGATGACCTGGCCAGCCAGAAGTTCAGGTTTCAATTTTCGCTGGAAGACATGTACAATTCGGGCTGCCTACCCAAGGGTACGCTCGACGAGGGCGATTCTATTTTTATCTACACCGACTTCCGGCTCGATATGAATTTCCGCCCCATTTCGGGCAACTTTCCGGACCCGCCGCTGGTGGGTTTCCGGATTGCGCTGAACGACGGCGGGCCGAAGTTTGCGTATAATGCACAGCCATTCAAAAAGTTGCAATATTCCGGTTTCCGGACAGCCAGGTCGCCTAATACGTTCAGTATCAAGGCTTGTGAAAACTCCGTTGAAGTCAAGCCATTCCGCTATGCCATGCGAATAGCAAGGGAAAACATGTTCCCATACGAGGTGCGACCCCTTGCCCGGATTTTCGACTACCATCAAACGATACCCGACGGCATCATGGCGTCTTCCGCAAAACTGGATTACCTGGTTTTACAGGACAGCATACCATTTTTGAGCAATATCGGTCTTCCTGTTGCCCAGACGCCCGGCAATCTCGCCATTGATTTCAATCCCGCTTTCGCCCAACCGGTCGACGAGGGGTTTAGCCTGCGGACCAGCGTCCTGTTTCAGCCCGACTGCCGTTACGACAAGCCGGACTCATCACGCCAGTATTTCAAGATCAAGTACAATGGGCGATTGAACGGGGGTTTCAACCCAGCACAGGACTCGATTATCAATGCAATCGGTTTTTTTGCCAACGCACCGGAATTGCAGTTACAGACGACCGACAGCATTGTAACGAGCCCCACAACATCATTCGAGGTCAATTTCACTCTGAAGAACAATACCATACCTCCGGCATTCAACACGTGGATATACGTGGAGTCCAAAAGCGGGCTGACCGGAGACATAAAACTCTTTCAACTACCTCAAAATCTGCCACTTACATCACAAAACGGCATATTCACGACAGGCACTTTAAATTCGCTGGGCCAACGCGGTTTCCGGCTTTCCGGCACGAATGCCGCCTGCGAAACGGATACCCTGTTGCTCATTTTTGGCTGGAACTGTACCGTGCTCGGCAACCCGCAACAGGACGCCTGCGGGCGCGACACCTATTTGGTAGAATTGCGGGTGCAAAAACCCGAACTGGAACTGGAGGTGATATTGGAACCACCTGTCATCCCTTTGTGCGACAGTTCCGATTATTATGTTTTTGAAATCTACAACGCCAAATCCGGTTACGCATTTGATCCGTTTGCCACGGTAAAACTGCCTCCGGGCTTGTCCATCGTAGCAGGCACATCACAGATTGCATATCCTGTCGGCAGTGTCTATTTGCCTGTAACGGATCCCCAGTTATTGCCCGGCAACCTGTACCAGTGGAATATCAATGATCTTCTGCCTGTGGTAGCGGGCGGTGGTCTGCCCGGTGTAAATCATGCTCCTCAAAATGCATTTCGCATACGATTCAGGACACTTGCAGAATGCGGTTTTGTTTCGAACACCCAATTGATTTACGGCACGCGTGGCATGGAACCCTGCGGTCGTTCC
Source organism: Bacteroidota bacterium (assembly GCA_029781095.1). Classification (GTDB taxonomy): domain Bacteria; phylum Bacteroidota; class Bacteroidia; order Chitinophagales; family Saprospiraceae; genus M3007. The sequence continues at coordinate 5,199 of JAKOXM010000321.1, read as the reverse complement.
ACCAATATCCTGAACAAGCCGGGCAATCCGCTGACCGTTACCGGATCTAACCCCGTGTACGGCGTATTGGCCACCCTGCAACCTGTTGACAACAACCCCGTTTTTTGCGGCGGCACACAACAATTGTCCGCAAAACTGACGCCGCTGGGCACACCTTCTGCCGGTGACAGCATATATGTCACGTTGCCGGCAGGCCTGAGCTATGTGGCAGGCTCTTACCAGTCCGTACAAAATGCTCCCGCCGGGCCGCCCCAAATAAACGGGCAGGTTATCCGCTTGCCCATGCCGGCCGGCATCAGCCCCGGCACAGTAGTGGAATTTTTATTCACAGTCGCATTTGGTCAGGGGGCGGGATGTGTCGATCAAAGCATCATCCTGCAGTCACGCGTGCGTTCGGAAGTGTTTTGCCAATCACTGGGCGCCCCCTGTGCGGTATATTCTGCAACCGGAGAAGCCATCTTAAGTATCAACCCTTTGCATCCCGATCTGGCACTGACGGGTCTGGGCGCAACGATCATTGCCAATGGCGTCGACATAACCATTGCAGTAAACAACATAGGCACAGTGCCCGCCCCGGGCACCACCGTGCAAATCTGGTATGATGCCGATGGGAACGGCATCCTGTCTGCAGGCGACACGCTGTTGCAAACCGTCAACAGCAACCAATTGATCAACCCGGGCAGTACGGCATCCCTGAATTCAGTGCTAAATATTGACCCGGGCCTGCTTTGCAACCTGCTTGCCGTACTTCCCGCTGCAGAAAACTGTGGCTGCATGGATAAACTCATGCCTGTTCAAAACATTCAGCTTCAGCATGGGAAAATGGAATTCTGCGACGTCGAACCGGCCACTGTTGGCATCCCGGGGCAAGCAGGCTTTGATTATCAGTGGCTTACAAGCGATGGAATTGCATGCGCGAGCTGTTCATCCACGGCATTTACACCGCCCGCCAATATCCAGCCGGATCAAATAGTGACACTCATCCTGGAAGAAAAGTCGGCGGGCTGCACGATTGAGCATTACTTTGATTTGTCGTTTGGTACGCTATCAGGCATTTACCTGAGTAATACCTCGGGCTGCAAAGGCGACCCGTTCCAGCTGGAGGCCGTTCCTGCCGGCGGTACGTACCTGTGGTCGGGTCAAGGTATCAGCGACCCGACATTACGGGAACAAACAGTCACGCCAGTTGCCACTTCCGACTATTCGGTGGTTATCACATTCCCCAACGGTTGCATGGATACGCTCGGTGAAACGATCACTGTGTTTCAGCCTGACACGACGCTGCTTGCATCTCTGAAAACCTGCGAGGGCGAACCCGTAAACGTGTTGGGCGTACCGACGGATGTACCGGGACTTTACTCCGCAATGCTGAAAAACCAGCACAACTGCGATAGTCTGGTTTTTCAGAACCTGGATGTACTTCCCAGTCCGAAAACACAGGAAGATCTCAATTTTTGCCAGGGCGACACCCTGTATCTTTTCGACACATTGCTGACCCAAAGCGGGCTGTTGTGCCGCCGGTTTACATCGGCGAACGGCTGTGACAGTCTGCACTGCATCTCGGCGACGGCGCTCCCCCTGCCGCAGGTAACGGATCAGGATACCATCTTCGCCTTGCCCGGCCAGGCGATTCCGCTCAACGGGCCGGGTGGTTACAGCACCTACACATGGTTTCCGGCAGATTCCAATTGTTTGAATTGTCAGCAAATCTCCGTTTTGCCGGACTCCAACGGATATTTTGAATACCACCTGATGGTGACCGATGACGCCGGTTGTGAAGGGTCCATTACTTACCGGATTATCGTGTTCCCGCCCTGTGACCCGCAGCGCCTGCGAATCCCAAATGCATTTACGCCAAACGGCGACAACGTAAACGACGTGTTTCGGGTAGTGCCGTTCGAGGGACTCGAAGTGATCGGAAGCCTGACTATTTATGACCGTTGGGGAGAAAAAGTATACGAAGGGCATGGCAACGTCTTTTGGGATGGCACGATCGACGGGAAGCCCGGCCCTTCCGACGTGTATGTTTTTAAAATTGACATCATTTGCGATGGAAAACCCGAAGCGGTCTGGGGCGACGTTACATTATTGCGGTAAATCTAACTGTCCGGCGATAACAACATTCCCACAAAAATCTTGTTAACCTGCCTCGCACAACTAATGAAAATGGAGAAAGCAATCATTCCCTTTGAAAAAGTACCCCAACTGGCCAAAACAGATATAGCGTATGCGACCGGAGACAAACATTTAAAGCCTTTTTACCGGTATGAACCGGAATTGAAATCATTCAAGGAGGCCCTTGAAAACCGAAAGGGAACAATCTACCCAAGATCGGACCTGGTTGAAGTGCTGGAAGCCCAATATGCGCATCTGCCGCGTCAAACGCCTGTAATCGAGAATATAGAAGCCCTGCGCAATGCAGATACCTATACCGTGACAACTGCGCATCAGCCCAGTCTTTTTCTGGGACCGCTTTACTTTTTGTACAAGGCCCTGACGACAATCAATCTGGCCGAAGCGGTCCGGGAATCATTGGGTCACCATATTGTGCCGGTATTCGTGCTTGGCAGCGAAGACCATGACCTCGAAGAACTCAATTCCATCCATCTTTACAACAAGGAACTGATCTGGACAACCGATCAACGGGGGGCCGTAGGCAGCATGTCGACCTCTGACCTTTTGCCCATGCTTGATGAAATAAAGGGCATTCTGGGAGAAAGCGAACAGGCAAAGGCACTTTATGCGAGGGTAGAAAACGCTTACACAAAAGGCAAAACCATCGCCGATGCCACCCAGGCCATGTTACATGAACTGTTCGGTTCGTATGGCCTGGTGGTGCTGAACATGAACGATGTTCGTCTGAAAAAACATTTTGTACCCCTTATCAAAGCCGAATTGCTGGAGCAGGCGGCATTCCCCATTGTCAACCGCACGATCGCCAGGCTCAATGATCTGGGCTTTAAAACCCAGGCAGCACCCCGCGAAATCAATCTTTTTTACCTGACGCCGGGTTTGCGCGAACGGATTGTACTGGAGGATGGCGTTTACAAGGTGCTGAATACGAGCCTCCGGTTTTCGAAAACGGAGATCCTGGAAGAATTGGAAAACCACCCCGAGCGGTTCAGCCCGAATGTGGTGCTACGCCCCCTGTACCAGGAAATGATATTGCCCAATCTGGCATATGTCGGCGGCGGAGGCGAACTCGCTTACTGGCTCGAACGAAAGGAACTGTTCGATTTTACCGGCATTCCGTTCCCCGTGCTGGTTCGGCGTCATTCGGCGTTGTGGCTTGATCGCGATTCCATCAAAAAATTGCAAAAATTCGGTTTTACGGCAGAAGAGTTTTTTGGAGACACCGATAGTCTCGTGCGCGCCTATGTCGAGCGGCAGGCATCGGTCGAAGTATCCCTCGATTCGGAAATCGCCGATTTGCATAAAATATTCGATCAACTTGCCGCCAAAGCGATGGCTATCGATCCGACGCTCGAAAAGGCCGTCCGTGCGGAAGAGGTAAAAACCGCCGGATCACTGGAACACTGGCAAAACCGGCTCTTACGCTCTGAAAAACAAAAACACGAGGTGACGATCAATCAGATACGTGCCCTGAAGGAGAAATTCTTCCCGGGTAACGGGCTTCAGGAACGATACGACAATTTCCTCCCCTATCTGTTGAAATACGGCGATGCTTTTGTTGAACAATTAAAATCAAACTTTCAACCCTTCGACCCCGGCTTTGTCGTCCTGGAAGACCGGGAATAACCCTTAATCTGTCTTCTGCCCCGCCCCGGATGCATATCCGGCAAGCGGATAAGTCGCCATGATCGCTTTGCGCTGCACAATCAGATCCGGTCTGTGTATGCTGACAATTGCCGATCTTGCCCTTCGCCACCGGCTCCATATTTCCACATAAACCAAAGAGAACCAGCCAAATAACGGCAAGGCCCATCCAAACGCAATCCACAACGGGGTTCCGGCGAAAATCCCGGTCAGCAGCAACATAATATAGTAAGGCACCCCTGCAAGAAACCCGACACCCATTCGCACGCTGGTGTAAAACTCCGGTTTACTGACTTTTTTATCCGCCACATATTTCGCCAGCCATATCAGCGGCCAGCTACTGATATAGCCGATTAAAAAAGGAATCAGTCCGGCGACGAAAATCAAAATACGGTCGAGGCTTGCCCAGGCCGGGTTCATCAGCGCATCGTCATGCAGACCGCTTTTGCCAAGCAAATCAAAGTAGCGGTCTGTTTTTGCCTTCAGTTGATTTTTTTCTGTTGCGGCCATTTCGTTAACCTGATCAATCAGGGCTTTTCCCTTGAAAAAACGACCGTCATTGTGCGATACCAGCGGAAACGCCGCCGGCGTATTTTCACTGCGTAGCAAGGTCAGCAAGCGCTCTGCAAGCACGTCGTCGTCGGGCGCCTCTACATGGTAACAAACAGATTTTAATGCCGTTTCAATATCGTCGCACAAACGCTGGGTCGTACCGGCCGGATCGCGGAGATAAGCGTCCCAGTAATCCTTCACATAAATCGGGGCGCCTATATTGATCATCACTTCGTCACGCGGCCGGTCGCCAAATCTGTAATTACAGCCTGCGGGGATGATTTGCAGCGCATCGAGCCGATGCTTATCATAGGCCTCAAATGCGATACGGGCAATGCCTTTTTGAACTGAACGGATCCGTTTATCCAGGTGATGTTCTCCCTCCACATAAATGGTTACTACCCGCCTGTCGCGCAATTTTTCAACGCAAAAGTCGAAGACAGCCTCGTTCCGGTCACGACCGGTGTAGCCATCCCGCGCGCGGTAAACGGGGAACATGTTAATTCCTTCCATCAGCATCCGGAAAAAAGGCTTTCGGAAAATGTCGCCACGGGTCATATTATAAATGGGCGGATTTAAATACGAGCATAACAAACATGGATCGACAAATGCCGTCGGGTGGTTCGCGGCCAGCAACACCGGTTTGTCGGACGGGACCCCGGAGCGGTTGTGCAAATGAACTTTCCGAAAAAAGCCCCAGTACATCGTGTGGCTAAGCACTTCAATATACGGATACAGTTTTCCGGTACTTTGATGACGAAGGCTGAATTTCATGACGCAAATAAAATAATTGTTTCATTGCCGGATTGCTATATTGTTTTGTTGCCGTTTTGTTTCATTGTTGAACATTGTTACATCGGGAGAATGGCC
>JAKOXM010000302.1 GCA_029781095.1 Bacteroidota bacterium | reverse complement strand
AGATCGCCATTCCCTGGCAGACGTTCCGCTACCCGAAGTCGGCGGATACGCTGCAGCAATGGGGCTTCAACCTGTATCGCAACCGCCGCTCTACCAACGAGATCACGTCCTTTTCGCCCTTTCCCCGCGCCTTCACAGCCACGCGCATGGACTACGCGGGCCTGCTCCGCAACCTGCAACCGCCGCCGCCGCGCCCCAACATCCGCCTGCAGCCTTATGTCCTCTACTCCTACGACCGCTTCCGCACGCCCGATACCGACGCGAAGTCGGATGAAAACCACTTCAAACCCGGCGGTGACGTAAAATGGGTCATCAACACGAATACCGTACTCGACCTGACCGCAAATACCGACTTCGCGCAGGCCGACGCCGACCGGCAGGTGAACAATGTGTCGCGCTTCTCGGTGTTTTTCCCCGAACGCCGGCAGTTTTTTCTCGAAAACGCCTCGTTGTTCGGCTTTAACGTCGGCCCGGCCACCGACGGCTCGGGCGGTTCCATGCGCATCCAGCCTTTTTTCAGCCGTACCATCGGCCTCGACGACGCCGGGCGGCCCATTCCCATCGATGCAGGCGGGCGGATCGTCTACCGCTCGGACCGGCAGAACTTCGGCGCCATCGCCATGCGGCAGCGGAAACTCGACGACAATCCGGGCACCAACTTTTTCGTGGGGCGGTATTCCCGGAATTTCGGCGAGCAAAACCGCATCGGAGGCATGCTGACCGTCAAAAACCGCCCCGACGGCTCCAATGTTGTCAGCACGATCGACGGCTTTTTCCGCCTCGGCGAAGCGCAGTCGGTGAACGCTTTCGTCATGCACACCACGGGCGGCGCCGTCGACAAGCCCGGCTTCGCCGGTATCGCGCAATACTACCACTCGACAAACCATCACAAGATCTGGTTCACGCAGTCGGTCGTGACGAAGGATTTCAACCCGGAAACCGGCTTTGTCGCGCGGAAAGACATCATCGGCACCTCCACGGGCATGAACTGGTTTTACCGGGGCAGCCTGCTGCCGTTCCGCAAGGCGTTGCGCGCCTTCGAGCCCGGCTTTCTGCCCGAACTTTACTGGCAGGCGTCGACGGGCAAACTGATCGAGCGGCAGATGTGGTTTTTCCCCCTGTGGTTCAATTTGCAGAACGGCGGCTACCTCGGCTATTCCGTCAATCCCATTTACCAGGGCCTGACGGAGCCTTTCGAGCCGCTGGGTGTGCACATCGATGCGGCCGATTACCATTTTTTCCGGCAGCAGGTCTGGTTGAGTACCGACCCTTCGAAGATCGTCAACCTGCTCGGGCAGGTCGACTGGGGCACCTATTTCAACGGCCGCCTGACCTCGGTCGACTGCACTTTGCAGTTCGCGCCCTCGCCGCACCTGTCGCTCTCGGGTCGCTTCAACCGCAACCGTTTCGACAAGGTCGGCGCGCCGCAGGTGACGAAAACCGTCGACCTGTACAGTATCGAAGGGCGCCTTGCGCTCAATCCACGGCTGCAACTGATCGGGTTTTATCAGCAAAATGCGGAGGACCGCTCCAAAAACTACAATATTCGCCTGTCATGGGAGTACGCGCCGCTGTCGTACCTGTACATCGTGCTGAACAAATTCGATTTTCATGATGATTTGAGCGTCCGGCAGGTGGAGGATCATGCGATCGTGAAACTGAGTTATTTGAAGCAGATTTGAAATGGCACACTGAGAACACGGATTTAACTGATTCACACGGTTTTTTCTCGGCAAATCCGATTGGCGACATTGCGAATCAGTTAAATCTGCGTATCAGGCAATGGCACACTGATGACACGGATCAGACAGATATACACAGATTTCTCTGCAACTTCGCTTGAGGCAGTGTAAATCAGTCCGATCCGTGTCATCAGTGTGCCATCAACAGCAAGCGGAAATTGCGGCTATTACACATAAGCGGAATAAGCCGGGCTTCCACAACAGGTTTTGTATTTTTTACCAAATTGCATGACTTGAAGTTTGCGGATATCGAGGAGGCAAAAAGATATCCTGTTCCCATCTTTTTACAAATGAAAACTGGTAACACAATAGAACATGGCCCACCCGGAAAAGCCAATCAACAATATCCAGAGCCAGCTGGGTACGCTATGGGGCGTTTCACTTCCTTCGATTACAAATGATTTCTGATTGCCTTTGTCGTACGCATTGATGAGCAACGGAATGACGCCATCCACTACCTCATCTTCCTTTAGCCCTTCCAGGGCGATCGACGGGCCGTTGCGGACAATAAATTTTATCAGGCGAATCCCTTCCCGCCCTGTGGGGGACTTGCTGACGATCTTCATCAGATGCTCGCCGTCGGTCAGTTTCCGGGTATCCATTTCAAACTTTACCGGTGTTTGCAATGCTGCAACCGGCTGCGGATGATCGTCGATAAAAATCAACACTTTGCTTTTTTCCGTGTGCATAACAAAAGGGCTTGAATCGGTTAGAAGAGGATCGATTGTTTGATATGGCTTTGCTCGTTTTCACCCGGGCGGACGAGCAATTTTAATGAGCGAAAGAACGTGTACAGGGTGATCGTCAGGGAAATGCCAACAATGATCCAGTCCCATTCGGATTCCGGACCGGCGCCGTGGGTGATCCCGCGCAACAGCCTGGGCTGTTGTTTTTCACATACGGGGCAAGCCATTGCAACAGTTTGTGCAGTGACGCATAACAGGACGGTGAAAATTTTTGCAAACTGCCGGACATTTTTATTTCGCACAGATTTCACACAGAGAATCGCACAGATTTTACGCAGAATTTTCTGTGTGAAATCTGCGAGGATTAATCTGCGTAAAATCTGCGAGAAAAATGTCCGGTGGCGTAATAATCTTGTCTTCATGTCATTGTTGTTTTTCTGTTAAAAGAATAAAGTCCATAATCTTTTTTACCTCGTCCGGCGAAACGGGTCTGGCATTATTGCCCCAACTCGAACGTTCGTGATTGATGATAGCCGTCACTTCTTCCGGGGAGAGCCCGTTGACCAGGCCGATTGCCGGCATGGAAGCATATTCGGGTCTGGGGTCGTAGCCTCGCATAATGATATTCACATACAAATCGAGGTCATTACCATTCACAACAGGGCTTCCCTTTAAGGGCGGGAATGCGCCCGGCAAACCCTCGCCATTTGCCTGATGGCAGCTCTGGCAGTTTTGCACGTACAATTGAGCCCCATCGGGCAGTGAAGAATTGCCGGTGCTTTCAGAGCCGGTTTTTTCTTTTTTATACAGAAAATCGGCGGGCGGGCTTCCGTCGGGCAACGCCTGCTGTTTGAGACTTTGCAGGTATGCTACCAATTGCAGGGCTGCCTTTGTGGCAACAATCCTGCCCGATATGCCTGACCGGTATTTATCCGGCACAGTTACTTCCACATCCTCCGGGCCCGTCTTTTCCCTGACTTCAAACAGCCAGGGATAGGCGGGCATGATCGATTGCTCTACTACGGCGCGCGGCTGGTACAGGTGCAAGAGGTGCCAGGCCATACTTGGCTGGCGCTTGCCGATATTGATCAGGTCCGGGCCGGTTCTTTCGGTGCCCATCAAGGTGGCGGTGTTGCTCCATAAATCCGTCCGGACAACCCCTGCAAAATCGGCGGCAATGCTCGGGCGGTCGCCGAATACTTTATCCATGTCCACATTGCGCACCTGTTGGCTGTGGCAGGCCACGCATCCGTTGGCGATGTATATTTTCTTGCCCTCCATTTCATCTGCCGTCAATGAACGGGCGCCGGGTAACGGCTTGTTGTTTTGCTGGTTGTTCCATGCCGGTAAAATGGCTACGACGAGCGTCAGAGACAAAAACAGACTCAGGGCCGCGCCAAACAGTTTGGTGTGTTGATTGAAGAATTCCATAAGAAGGCTTTAGATTGTCTGCAGATCCATTTGTTCCCTTGCGTTTAAAATATCGATGGCCGATTCCGGCATCTGTATTTCATTTCTTCCTTTTATCATAACGTAGTAATTGCAGGCAAATACCAAATGTGACAACCACATTAAAGAGCCGCCTATCGCCCGCCAAAGCCAGTATGGTTTCATCAGCACCACGCTTTCTATGAACGGTTTACCGTCCATCCACATCATACCTTTGAAGGTAGCGCCGATCATGAGTGGAATGGTGTAAAAAAGCAGTCCGATCAAGGCGAGCCAGAAATGCGCCCCTACTGCAAGTTGCGACGGTTCGTTGCCGGTGAGCCTGGGCATAAGCGTATAAATAAAAGCCCACAACATGAATGTGATTATTCCATACATCGTTAGGTGGGAGTGCGCAACCGTAAAATCGGTAAAATGCCACAACAGGTTGGTAAACCGGAATGCCTCTGCCGTTCCCTGCAGTGAGCCGGTGAAATAAAATATGATACCGATCAAATAAAAAGGCAGTGTATAACTGTGCGCTACTTTATTCCAGGCGCCCCGGAAAGTCATGAGGAAATTGGTCGTACCGGCAATGACCGGGATGACCATTCCTGCACTGCCGACAATTGCAACCGTCTGCAGCCACCAGGGAATAGCGCTGAAAATAAAGTGGTGTGTACCAATAAGTGTGTAAAACAGTATTTGCGCCCAAAAAGCCAGGATTCCCAGACCGTATGAATAAATGGGTTTGTTCAACTGCTGCGGCAGGAAGTAATACATCAGTCCGAGACAAAACAGCATGAACCACATGCCGACGCCCTGGTGCATGTAATAGCCTTGTATGATCGTCTCGCCCAAACCGTTTTGCCACGCAGGAAAATATGCCACGAAGGCGATGACGAGCAGAAACATCAGGGCAGAGATCACATACCAATTGGAGACATAGATCTCCTTGGTGGTTCGCCGGCCAATCGTTTTGATAAAATTGAACAGGGTAAGCAGGATGCCGCAGCCAAAAATAGCCATCACAGGCCAGGTATATTCGCGGTATTCGCCGCCGCCGTTATTCACGCCGGCCATCAACTGGAGCGAACCGAGCACAACGGCGGCATTCATAGCCAGGAGCGCGTGATACCCCCATCGGACCTTGTGTATGGCCGCATTGCAAATGCGCGGTACGACATAATACGCCAGGCCTGTCATGGCGATCGAGGCCCAGCCCCAGAACACGGCGTTCGTGTGAACGGGCCTCAGCCTTCCGAAACTCAGCCAGGGGGCGTGGTCGATATCGGGAGCCGAAAATTTTATCCCGAGATATTCACCTGCTGTGGTGCCAAACACCAGCCAAAATACCGCACAGCCGAGGTACCAGGTAATAAGCCTGACTAAATCCGGCGGCATATCGTGTTTGGGTTGCGCCCGTTTTTTGGTTTCGATAAAATGCAGCCCCGGCGAGGTATCGATGCCGTTGATCAGGCCTGTCTTGTCAGCCGCCGCCAGGGTGCCGCCCAGTTCGTTGTGCTGCAAAGAAAATTCCAGCTCTGCTTTGCGCTGCTGCAATTGATCCAGCTCCGCCGCTGAAAGGCTTTTGATCCGCTTTTCAGACGCGGCCAAAGCCAGTCTGCGCCGGTAGTTCTTGATCACGGTGTCCGCCTTGATCATCACCAGGACGGCAGCGATCACGAGTGGCACGAGAATAAGGAAAATGGTGATCAGGATACCGGATTGCGAGAGTAAAGTTTTTGTTTCCATACCAATTTTTTTTGTTGTTGCCGGAGCATTCGCATGAATTCTTGCACAAAGAAAAATCGGCACTGAGGGCTGCGGAACAGCCATCCGGATGAGTTGCGTATTTCAATGAATGAATTGATTGCAGGCCGCTCCATGTTGTCCCGGCAGGCAGAAGCGCCCGAAAACACTGGCTATTCTGCTGCAAACACGGCTGCTCCCGGCACATGCATCCCGGTTTCGGACAGGCAAATACAGGCCATAGAATTGCAGACACCCGTTTCAGCTACTTCAATCGGAGGAATAATCAACTCAGCCTGCCCGCCATTTACAGGCCTGTGCGGGCCAAATACCTTTGACCCGAATTTTAAAACAATGAGATATGGAAACAACAATCTTGAGTACCAAAACAACAGGCGGCTTCAGGCCTGACATCGACCAGATGGAAACCCTGGGCACACAAATTCAATGGCTGGATATTGAAAACGCAGAAGCCGGAACGGTTCTGCTGGCGGCCGAAACCGACGGCCCGCCCATTCACTTTCATCCGACGCAGGAAGAAACATTTTATATCCAGCAGGGAGAACTCGCGGTCTATAAACAGGACAGGTGGATCACCTTGAAGGCGGGCGATTTATTGACCATACCGGCAAAAACCCCGCACAGTTACAAAAACACCTCCAAAAGCCCGGTCCTGTTTGAGTTTCACATTACGCCTCTTGTGCGATTCAGGAAAATGCTCGAGGCGATGGACGTCTACGTAAAACAGGGCAAGATCAAAGGGACTGATTTCAAATCCGTTACTTATATGTGCCGGGTGATGGCTGATTTTCCCGATGTGACGCAAAGCGTAAAACCGCCGCAGTTCGTGGTAAAGTTGATGGCCGGGATAAATAGAGTGTTTTTCGAAAATTGAGCAGCCGGCTGCGTCAAGATCGGGGTTGTGTCAAAAGTCTTTTTGATCCTCTGTCTGAAAAATTTTATACGGCTAAAGCGTCATTCACCGGGTGGCTTTAAGTCACCCGGTGAATAATCTCACGCTTTTCAAAATATTATTTTCCAGCAACTTTTTGTAAAAGACTTTTGATGCAATCCCGTTTATCAGGCGTATCCAAAAACGCAGCGGGGTGCGCCAGGAAAACTACTCCTGCGGCGGCGTTACGCGCCGCTGCCAATCAGCGGAACGGTGACCGAAAAATATCCTTCTGCTTCCGAGATTTCAATAGCGCTTTTATTGATCAGCCGGTATTTTTCGGCAATATTGGACAGACCCACCTTGCTGCTTTCCACTTTCAGCGTTTTTCGCTGCAGGTTATTCCGCACCGTCAAATAATCGCCGGAAGTCGTGATTTCAATCACAAGCGGCTTGTTCTTTCCTACCGTATTGTGTTTCACGGCGTTTTCCACAAGCAACTGAAGCGTCAATGGCGGCAGCAACTTGCCGTAATCATCGGGCTGTATGCTCTGCAGAAGTTTAACACCCTTGCCAAACCGCGTTTGCAGCAGGTGGAAATACGAATCAATAAAATTAATTTCGTTTGCCAGGGAGGTCAGTTCATTTTCATTGGTGCGGAGCAGGTAGCGATATACCTTGCTCAAATCGCTCAAATAATTCTGGGCATCCTTCGGATTATCGTCTATTAAAGCGGAGAGCGTATTCAGGCTGTTAAACAAAAAGTGCGGATTAATTTGCTGCAGCAGGCTGTTCAATTGTGTCTGGAGTTTCTCCTTGCTGAGTTGTTCAGCCTCCAGTTTTGTTTCTTTCCATTTGTGATAGCTGTAGATGCTTTCATTCATGGCGATGCCGATAACGTCGCATACAAATCCCGCCAACAATCCCCACTTCAAATCTGGTGTTGATAACCGGTACCCGAACAGGTTCAGGTAGTCGTACAGCAGTAGATATCCCGCAACGAATATACCCGTAACAGGAAAATGGATACAGGCGGCCAGCAACATCCGCCGGATGAGTTTCCATTCGGTGGTTTGCCTGCTCCGCATATAATTTGCGATGAATATCTGTATTGCGGAGAGCAGGGCTATACATACGAGCAGGAGCAGACTCGATAGAAACAGGATGTTTACCTGCGACCAGTACGCAGACCCGAACATGATGATATTGAGGCTGACGGCCAGTGCGGGCACAAGCATGATCATCATCCACCTGAATTTTTCCAGTTCCAATTGCGCTTTCAGCATACCTGCGTTATTTACCCATCCATGTTTTGAATGCACTTACTTTTTCCCTGCTGACGATCACCTGGTCGGCAGCCGGCGGCTTCAACTGCAGGATCAATCGCTGTCCGTAATAATCGTCGATTTTTTGGACCGACTTGATCGCGATCAGGTACGATCGATTAATGCGGAAGAATTCGGCGGGATCGAGCATTTGTTCCAATTCTTCCAGGGTATAATCCACCGTGATCTTGCGGTTATCATAGGAACGGAACAGGGAGATCCTGTCCTCTACAAAGAAATAGGCGATCTCGTGCGTTTCCACCGCGACCAGTTTGTTCGCGTATTTCGTCAGAAAGCGTTTGCGATATGATCTGGGTTGCAGCCTGGCCTGTAATTCTTCCATCAGGTTGTTGATTGAAAAGCCCGGCGCGCCGGTACTGTAAAATGCCTTTACCCGGTTGAACTTTTCAAGGGCAGCAATAATATCTTCCTTTTCAACGGGTTTCAGCAAATAGGCCACACTGTTTACCGTAAAAGCCTGAATGGCGAATTCATCATATGATGTAATAAAGATGACCGGGCATTTTATCTCGGTGCGTTCAAAAATTTCGAAACTCTGACCATCCACCAATTCGATATCCATCAGGATAATATCGGGGGTAGGATGTGCTTCCAGCCATTCAACGGTCGATTCGATGGAGTCCGTATCCGCCAGGATCTCCGCATCGGGTTTCACCTCCTTCAACAGACGGCGCAGTTTTTTTACGGCCAGTTCCTCGTCTTCTACAATTAATATTTTCATGGATAAAATTTTGCCCAAGATAAATCCAAACCGAATAAGGCGCGATTGTCGTATGCTGAATCAGCTATCCGGATGCCTCAAGTGCTTAAAAGCAGGTCCGAAATATACTTATACCCGGGCGAAGAAAAGATCAGGGTAGCGCCCCGGCCATTTGCCTCGACGACATCGGAAAACCCTGTTTCGGAAAAGACAGGCGCCAAAGAGCAGGTATGCATTGCAATCATACGCCTCGGTGGCATTTTCACCGAAAAAAAGGACCTTTTCAGAAGCAGAGGCTTTGGCGCAACAAGGGAAAAACCGCACCATGAAAAATCGCGACCCGGCGGGCGGAAATAAATCCGGGATTGGTTGACTATATTTGTAACACCGGACCTGAAGGCATTGAATTGATTTTGAGCGATGATCCTGCATTTGGGCAGTATTGATGTTTGAGCCTGTTGCTCCACAAACTGAGGGGCATCATCAAAGTATTGCCCGCCGCGACAACGGGGTTAACTGCTGCAGACGATCAAGCCAAAAAACAATAAAAAGTACTGTCATATTTGCGGAAAAGAAATATTGGGAAATCACTGTGCACTTTGGCAAGAAACGGATATGTCCTACCCGTCGTTTACCCGTATCCAGTTTAAAGTAGAGATTCCGGTTTTGGGATTCGCAGGCATGATCTTCCCCGTGCTAAAAAATACCGGCCAATCCCCGTATTTTGCAATACGCAACCAGCATGAAAAACACAGGCGATACCTGGAATAGCGGTTACCCGTATGAATACTTTATGGGGAGGTGGAGCAAGTTAATGGCTCCCGTATTCCTTCAATGGCTGAAGGCGGCCGGGGGCTTGTCATGGCTCGACGTGGGGTGCGGCACAGGGGCGCTAAGCGAGGCCATTTACAGCCATTGCAAACCGGCCGGCCTGTCGGGTATCGACCCTTCTGCCGAATTTCTGGAAAGCGCAAGAGAGCGGCTGCCTGAGGGAGGCGATTTTGTGCCTGGAAATGCCTCGAATATCCCGAAACCGGATAAAACGTTTGATATGGTCGTTTCCGGTCTTGCGCTTAATTTCTTTCCTGACTTGAGCGGCGCATTTTCTGAAATGAAAAGGGTTCTGAAACCAAACGGGGTTGTTGCGGCATATGTCTGGGATTATGCCGGTCGAATGGATTTCCTGAGGCTTTTCTGGGATGCAGCCGGCGAGGTGGACCCCGAAGCAAGCAGGCTTGATGAAGGCATTCGTTTCCCCATCTGCAATATCGATAACCTGGAAAATGCTTTTCAGGAAGCCGGCTTGGCAGATATTAAAACCTCGTACCTGGACATAACCACCACTTTCAGGAACTTCGAAGACTACTGGAATCCTTTTCTGGGCGGACAAGGGCCCGCACCAGGTTATCTGGCTGCCCTGCGTGAAGATTTACAGGAAAAATTAAAAATGACTATCCATAGGAAACTGCCGCTCGAATCTGACGGTTCAATAAAACTGCTGGCAAGAGCAATTGCCGTTCAGGGCGTTTGTAAATAATACCCAGTTTAATACCCTCCGTATGGACAAGACAAAAATCGCGATAGAAATATTCGATAAATATGCAAACCTGTATCAGGAGAAGTACATGGATGTGGGTTTGTACCATGAGACGTTCGATCTGTTTTGCGACAACATCGCAAATAAAAATGCCGATGTGCTCGAGATCGCCTGCGGGCCCGGCAACATCACAAAATATTTGCTGAAAAAGCGACCCGATTTTAAAATTACAGGAATTGATCTGTCGCCAAATATGATCTCCCTTGCCAAAGTCAATAACCCGGCGGCCGAATTCCGGTTGATGGATTGCAGGGATATCGACCGGATTGATAAAAAATATGACGGCATCATGTGCGGCTTTTGCCTGCCTTATCTGACAAGGGAAGAATCCATCAAATTGATACATAACGCTTCGGGGCTGTTAAAACCTGACGGCGCATTTTATCTGAGTACCATGGAGGATGATTACAGCAAATCAGGACTCAGGGAATCAAGTTCCAATAGCGAGGATAAGGTATACATCCATTACCACCAGGCAGATTACCTGGCCGGGGCGCTAAAAGAAAACGGTTTCAAAATCATTGATTTGAGGCGGGAGCGCTACCCCGCGCAAGACGGGACAACCACGACGGATTTGTTGATCGTGGCAGTAAGGCAATAGGCAATCTCTTCAGCCTTATCACGAATTTTTGCGCCGCTACGCTACAGTGCTAGCCGGAAAACACGAGGAGATAAAACATAGTATCGTGTAGACGCATGATCATTGACTGGGGAAAAGGGGGCATTTGAATATTTAAAAGGGTGTGCAACACCAGGAAACTCAATCGTAATTTTACCGGAAAAAATGGACAACAAAGCCGATCTTATCGGGATCGCCCCACTGTTAGTGGTAAACGATGTGGTCAAAACTGCCGAATATTACCGGGACGTGCTCGGTTTCGAGATCATCGGTTATTTTCCCGATCCGCCCTTGTATGCGATGGTGAAAAGAGACAATTTTCAGATCCATTTCGCCAAATCCGACGGCGGGGACATAAAAACCAACGAAGCCTTTCGCAAGGCCATCTCCGATTTTATCATCTGGGTGCCGGAAATAGACCGGTTTTATGAAGAACTGGTATCGCGCAATGCCGATATCGTTGAAGGGATCGTACAGCGCGTTTACGGGAACAGGGAGTTTGTGGTGCGCGACTGCAATGGGTTTAAGATACTTGTTTGCGACTAGGCGCTTTTTCATTCTCCCTTATACCACTTCTGCAAGGTCTTCAGCCCCATTTTTCCCTGCGGCGTATAGTCGCGTTCCGGGTAGCCTTCGTGTCCGCGCATGTTGGGAAACCATTTCCACAAAAAACCGCCTGCCCACCAGTCTTCCGGCTGGAAAGTGGCAAAAAGCGCCTCGTAGCAGTTGGCCTGTGCCTGTTCGTTGATATTCCGGCCCTCGATGCCGCGTTCGAGTTCCCAGTTGCGCCAGCCGCAGCTGTCTACGCTCATATAGCCGAATTCCGTAAACAGCACGGGCTTGCCCTGTTCTTTGCTGAAGGTCTTCAGCCGGTTCAATACGGGCTGCCACGCGCTTTTCAGGGCCGCCACATCCGGGGTGGTTCCGGTCACCAGCGGAAAATAGCCTCCCAGG
This sequence comes from Bacteroidota bacterium, assembly GCA_029781095.1. Lineage (GTDB taxonomy): Bacteria > Bacteroidota > Bacteroidia > Chitinophagales > Saprospiraceae > M3007. The sequence continues at coordinate 51,917 of JAKOXM010000302.1, read as the reverse complement.
CCGATATAATCCAGTTCGCGCCAGAAAGGCACCTTGTCCCAGTCGTCCCAATTGGATGAGTAAGTGAGTTTCCCGTGGTATACCTGTTTGATTTTCAGAATCAAGGCGCTCCAGAATTGCGGCCGTTTTTCGATCGAAGACCGGAATTCCGTACCGATACAAAACATATCCGAGTGCATGGAATCGGCTATCGCGGCGAAGCGCAGTATGTAGCGTTCATAGCCGGCCTCCCAGCTGGCCCATTCTTTGTCGGTGTCAAATGACAGATTGCCCGTCCAGCCGCGCGGAATCCAGACCTGTGGTTTGAGCATGGTTTTTACCCCGTTTTCATGAGCCAGTCGAATGGTTTCACAAACACCCGCAGGCTTTTCGCCCCACCAGTGCGACCCCTGGTCATGGTATTGCACATCCGGATCGCCCGGCCGGGTAAAAGCATAGGGCACTACGGCGATCCAGCCCGCGCCGACTTCCCTTACCGCCTTCATGGGATTCCCGTCAAAAGGCTCCGGCGGAGCCACGAGCGTCAGCCCGTTCATTTTCTTTTCCGCTTTCGTATGCGCAGGCAGGACGGGAGACAAGGACTGGGTGTTATATGCCGGGGATTGCGTAACGCTGTTGCAGCAAACGAACAGGAGCAGCAGAAACGACAAGGCGTAGCGCGGATATCTCATAAAAAATCAACCCCGCCGGGTGTTGAACGAGCCGGCGGGGTTGAAATGTACAACGCAATCTTTTATAGTGTCACTTCCGCAGCGATTTTCTCCGCCAGGGCAGCCATTTCATCGGCCGGGATGTTCACCTTGGCCTGCCCGCTGAACGTTACGTCGGCCATGCTGTTGAACGGGAGCAGGTGTACATGCGTATGCCGCACTTCGTCGCCGATGACCACGATGCAAACACGTTTGCAGGGAACCGCCTTTTTGACGCCTTTGGCCACTTTTTTGGCGAAGAGCCACAGGCCGGTATACAACTCGTCATCCACATCGAAGATGTAGTCGATCTCCTGTTTCGTAATGCAGAGGGTATGGCCTTTCGTTTGCGGGCGCACGTCCAGAAATGCCAGGTAATCGGCGGTTTCCGCTATTTTATAGCAGGGAATTTCGCCGTTGACAATGCGGGTGAAGATGCTGGGCATACTTTAGGAAGGTTTCAGGGTTTCAAAGGTTTCAGGGTTTCAGGTGAAACCTTTGCAACCTTGAAACCTGATAAATTATCCGATAGTGATATTAACGACTTTAAATTTCATGACGCCGGCGGGCGTCTGGATTTCAGCGACATCGCCCTTTTCCTTGCCAAGCAGACCGTGGCCGATGGGGGAGGTAACGGAAATTTTCATCAGTTTGGCATCGGCTTCCGTTTCCGATACCAGTTTATAGGTCATTTCTTTGCCTGTTTTGAGGTTTTGAATGGTCACATTTGAAAGGATAGCTACTTTGGAGTCATCCAGTTGGCTTTCATCGATAACGCGGGCGTTCGACAATATCGTTTCCAATTCGCTGATTTTCAGTTCCAGCATCCCCTGGGCATTTTTAGCAGCATCATATTCCGCGTTTTCCGAAAGATCTCCCTGCGCGCGCGCCTCCGAAATCGCATGGGCAGCCTCCCGGCGGCCTGTCGATTTCAATTCATCGAGTTCTGCTTTTAGTTTGTCATAACCACCCTGCGTCAAATACGTGTAGTTAACCATTGTATTATACTTTGAATGAATGAGAAATTGCCTGTAGTGGCCGTGCCTTCGCAGAAAAAAGGTTTACCAATCTTTTCGATTGCGTAAACCTTCTTACTTAAGCGAAGCAGAAAAAACAGGAACGTTCCTACCGGGCAGATAGAAACGTTCCTGTATTTATAAAAGTTGCCACAAAGTTATGCCCTCAGAACGAAAATGGAAAATTTTATGTCCCTTTTTCGTTTCAAGCCTGATTTTACAGGTCGAGTCGCAGGCCAATGTTGTGAATTCCCTGGAAAATTTCGGTATTCCGGTATGCATAATCAAGGGAAACACGGGTGTCGGAGCCTTTTTTCACCGGCAGCGAGACGGTCAGGCCGCCGCTGAAACCGTTGTCGAGGGTCGCTTCCGTGCTGCCCGGAGCCGCATCGAATTCATATTTGTAACCGGCGCGCAGGGCAAAATTCTGACCGAGGGCAAACTCGAGGCCACCGCCGATCTGGTCGCGCGAGAAAGCGTTGGACGTAAAGTTCAGCACCATCGTGAGCCGGCTCACGCCGCCCAGCAGCCAGTCGTTGGAAAGGCCGATGTTCAGTTGAGACGGCAGTTCGTAACCGGCAGACCTTTCGTAATACGTGTTGTTATACGGGAAAGTCGGGCCCGGGTTGGGGAGGGGTTTTGAAAGGCCCTCGCCCTGAAAACGCATCTTCGTACCGATGTTGCGCAGCGAAATACCGAATTTAAAATTATCCTTTTCGCCCGTAACATATTGAACGCCTGCATCGAGCGCCATGGCGCTTGCGCGCGCATTGGTAATGCTTTCATTCACAAACTTGGCGGTAATGCCTACCGATACCTTATTGGCAAAAAGGTGTGCGTAAGAAATGCCCATGTTAAAAAACGAAGGGCTGAAAGTAGCGCCCGAGCCTTCCGGCACTTCTTCCGTCGTATAGTCGAAGTCGCCCAGATCGAAGGCTACCAGACTGATACCGAAGGTGCCACCCTTGCCGATCCGCTGACCGAAGCCGAGCGCATTTATGTTGATATCAGAACCGACGAGGTAACGGGCATGCCCGAGTTGCACCTCCGTTTTATTGATGCGCGAAAGGCCGGCTACATTCAGAAACATCGCTTCCGTGCCGATGACATTGGCGGTGCCCATGGTGTGCAATCCTGCACTGCGCGCCCATGGATTGACCAGCAATTGGTTCGCGCCCGCCTCACCCTGGCGATCAGGGTTGCCGGCAAATGCCGCGCCCGACAATAGCAGTATCATCCAGGGAAGCAGAAATGTATATTTATGATTCATGTTGCTTTCGAATTAAAAGTTTTAACAATGAACATAGGCTGTCAGCAGTCGAGATTTGCCCGTCAACCGCCCGACTTTACCAGAAAATACGATTTTTGATAAAGTCAGGCGGTCGACGGGCAATTCAACAAACGACAGACCGCGTTACAATCCCGACGGGTCAAACTGTCGGCCTATACCGAACCATTTGATCGTTCGCTCACCCATTCCCGGCGCTTGTAACTGTATGAGGTAAACGCCGCTGGCAACGGGTATGCCCTTATTGTTTTTCATATCCCACTCAATCGCAGGTGTGATCTGCTGATAAGGAGCGTACGTTTCGTCGCGCTGATACTGGCGAATAAATTTGCCATCGAGCGAGTAGATCGTTACGGTGCACTTGCCTGGAAGGTTTGTGATCTTCACAGTGTTGGTGAACTGCGACGTTTCATACTGCGAGAAGCCGTAATACGGATTGGGCACCGCTTTGACGGAGTCCAGCGCGTTGGCTATCTGGATACCATCAAGTCCGTTGGGTTGCTGGTTCTGCACCCGGAACTGGTACTTGGGATGACCGGTTTTCTTGCCGCTATTGTCATCCTGATACCAGGTTTCGTACGGGCTTTCCACCCGCAGTTTCACGATAACATCGTTCGGGATAAGGCCCTCGTCGATCGACTTCATCTTGTTTCCGGGAGCCAGTTGTATCATACCTGCCCATGCGATGTTTTTAACCTGGCTGATCTTGGCGATGCCCGGGTTACCGTTGAATTCGGGTGTGAACTTGCGGCGTACTGCTTCGCAGGAGTCGTAAGGCGTGTACATCACATATACCCAGTGCTGGCCACCCAATACAAGGTCGTAGTAGTCAAACGGCAAGCCTCCGTTGTCCTGGCGGACTACCTGCTCCGTCGGGTTCCACAACATGTCGCGACCGGTATAGGTCGGATCAATATCGGAAGAGTAGCAGGAGTTTTCGCCAAAGAAGATATTGAGACGCTGACCGGTTTCAACATCGAGCGCATATCCGGGGAACCAGCCCATACCGTATACAGGCTGTCCGACCTGTGCGCTCGGTATGCCTGCTCCGGCCGGGTTGACGGCGCCATCCGGTTTCCCGTCCTTACCCACCGACAACTGGTAGCGGACGTCAAACATCTGACGGGTCCTGTTGGCCGGACTTTGTGTCTTCAGGGACTGGTCTTTCGGATATTCATTCGCCGGACTGGTGTAGTAGTAGGAAGCAGATTCCACGACCATGCAACGACTCCACTTGGATTTGTCCTTGGTAAGGACGATATCCACGTTGGGCAAGGCAGCGAGTTTGGCGCGTCGCGTCGTTTCACTGCCGTTGGCGCTGTTGTTCAGCTGCCCTTGTGATGAGCCGCCTTTTTCAGTCCAGGCCGGCGTGATCATCCTTTGGGTCGGGCTGAGAGCGGACAAACGCCAGTCGCACAGGGTATAAGGTACGAACCAGCCGTTGCCGATCGTACTCAGGCCCTGCTTCGGATCCATTGGTATGCCGTCGCCGTCGGGATCATAATCGGGCTGTGCGATGGAACTCGTTTTCACATAGTTGAAAAAGCCGAGATCCTGGTTCGGGAACCCCAGTAACCACTGCTCATCGGGGTTCGTGTAACTGACCTCGCCGCCGATAGCGCCGTTGCGGTCGTCGTTATTACTGCCCGGGGCGGCGGTTTGTGCCACGGTAACGGAGAACCCGTAATCGGCGAATATCTGCTCGTTTACCGTTTCGATACTTCTGTCAGAGGCAATTACCGGCCCGTCGGGCAGTTTCCGCAATTGCCAGCGCGCATTTTTATCCAGTTTGGTGTCTCCCAGGTCACTGTCGACAATGCTCAGCTCGTAGTCACCGTCTTTTACCTCGAAAGGATTGAAGATGGTAACAGCCAGCGGGCCGTGGCCCAGTTTGTACGTCAGCACAGTGTCGCCGGTGAGCGCACCGGACCAAAGCGCGTCGCGGGTAGCATCATCCAGATCGAGGAACTGGCCGCCTGCCCCTGCCCCTTCCAAACGGGTTATCACAACGCCGTCGCCATAAGCAGACTGAAGCGACTGATCGACGACAGGACGCGGGATCACTGTAATGATCTCCACCTGGCCGCCGTCGGAGCCTCTGCGACCCGGCAGGTAGGGGCGCTGCTGGCCGGTAGCCGGTGATGCAAGAGGATCGAAAACACCCCAGTTATTATAGGCATAGGCAATGACTGCGAAGTAATATTTTTTGTGGTTGATCAGCCGCCTGTCATTACCGAGGGCAAACTTGTCGTCAGAAATTTTGAAAGTGTGGCGGATACCTTTGTCCTCTCCTTCAACTTTTAATTCCGGGAAGTAGACCTTGTTGCCCGAGTTCGGATCCAGCGCTTCAATCCAGTTATACACCTTGCTCACTTTATTTTTGAGATCCACCTCGTATACGATCCGGCTCTTGTCCGGGTTCGTTTCAAACTCGGCGTTCGACACGTTCGGGTCTGACAGTTGGTAAATCTTGTATCCCTCGAACTTGTAGTAGGTGCTTTCCAGTACAGCCGAGTCGGTGCTTTGTTTCAAAACATCGGGTGCGAGAAAGTCCTGCTGCCGGTATTGCTCATTAAGGTTGTTTGACGGCGCAACGTTAGTCAGTACCGCAATGATCTCCTGGTTCAGTTCGATCCAGTCCACATTCGGAGCGTCCGGACCATCGAGCAGTTCGAAGCAGTTGTCAAACAAGCCCTGGGCCAGTTTGTCGGCGCGGAACAAGCCTTCCAGATCGGGGCATGGATACGTGATATCCGGTACCCACGGCACACCGATGATCAGCTCGTTGACGGCGCCGGGTTTCAGCGAGAAGGGTCCGGAAGCCTGAAGGGTCCGGCGGTCGCTGTATGGCAGACCTGCCGTACACATCGACCAACCGGTCTGGTCGCCCGGAGGGTTGGGGAAGGCGTATTTAATAGTAGCGCCACCGCTTTGATATCCGCTTCCACCAAACTGGAAGGGGGAGCCGTCGCGCCACGTACCCGTAAGATAATTATAAAACTCAGCCGGCAAATCCGGGTCCGTGGTACCGGGGAGCGGGTTGCCTACGCCGGGGTTGTTATAATAAACGAACGAGGACATACCGATCTCGTTGGCGAAAGTATCCAGCGGTCCGCGGAAATAGTCGACGCCAAGAATCGGAATTTTGTCGCAATAGGTTGCCACGCCCTGGTCGCAGTTACAGCCCGGCTGGCCGTCTGTAGCATCCTGATTGTACACGTACATCAGGTTTTTCGTCGTATCGCAACCGATATAGTCATCCGTATAGCAGCCCAGATCAGGGTCGACCCACATGGCAAAGAACGTGGAGTCGATACGTGCCGTGGCACGGTTGATCAGTTTGTAGCGCTGGAACGTCATATCGTTCAGTTCGTCGGTGGTGACGTAGCCGAATGACTGCACCTGAACTTCCATCTGGATCGCATCGCCTTGCGTACGCGCGTGTTCGGCGCCACCGCCCTGGTCGTTGTAAATCCAGAAGATCATCTCATCCGGGTACCGGTCAAGCGGACATCCCCGGATATCGATAGAAGGATAATCACCTTTAAGCGGATCATAATCGCCGTCGCCGTCAGCATCGAAAAAGCCGGCAAGTCCCTGTTGGGTGTAAGGGAGGTCAAAACCCCATACATCCACGAAATAAGGATTGCCACGTGCAGGCCAGCCTTTCACACCGCGCGGAATATCGGCCGGGTCGAGGCGGCCTTCAGACAGGTTTGCCAGGTGGCGGCGAACCTCATTGCCGGTGACGCGAAAGTGACGGTCCCAGTTGTCGCAAATAGCGCGCTCGGTAAGGCCGAGTTCGTTGAGCGGGCCGGGCCAGAAGTCGTTTTTACCACCGGCACGATAGTCCTGGCATGCCAGTTTCAGGTTGCCGGCAGGGTCAAGTCCGCCGAGCCATACCGAGCCGGCGAAAATGGAAGAAACCTCGCGCTGACCGGAGGCCGGATCTACCTTCGGAACGATGTAACGACCGTCGTTAAAGTCCCACCAGCAGTCGCCGCCGCCCAGCAAACGGGCACGCACGTTGTTGATCTCCTGATCGATCTGATCCTCGGAGTTGGCACACACATCGCGGTATTTTACTTTGTTGGTTTTGCTCGGCCGACTCGCACCGACCGGTGCGTGCGCAAAGGCTCCGCTCCAGGCAATACTGGCCAGCAAAGCTGCTATCCAAAGTCTGTAAGTACGCATGTTATTAATTTTTTTATTTTTTTTTAACTGTTTAGCAAAGACCCGGGTTCAAAATTTTCCGTCCAGTCTTTAACTCGGTTGAATGCAAAGATGCTCTGTTTATATCAGAACCCGAATACAGCGCCTACATACAGGCGGCGCGGTTGTGTAAAGTTGCCGCCGTTGCGCACCACCCAGGAATATGCATCCAGGAATGCCTCCGAATTGCGACCCGTATCTGCGATACTTTGCACGATCGTTTGGCCTTCTGCAGTTGCCAGGTAACCGTCGTCCGTCGGAGAACCCGTAGCGGAGTAAACCCCGATGATGTTCTTGCGATTGAGCAGGTTTGCCACGCGGAAGTATACGTTGAGGTTGAGCGGGTTTTTACCTTCTGATGCCAGGTTAAAGGTTTTGTCCACACGAAGGTCGATGTTGAAACGCCATGGCAGCCGGTTGCCGTTGATGGCACCGAGGGTGCCTTCGCCGCCGAAACGGATGGAGCGTTGCTTGGCCGTGTACGGACGTCCGGAAACTGTGTAGGCCTGGATATTTACGCCGAAGTTGGACAAAATGTCTTTACCGGCAACACGAGGTCCGTTGTAGCGCTTCCCTTCGTCAAAACGATAGTCGAGGATGGCATTCAGGTTATGCCGCTCGTCGAAATCGAGGGGGAAAAGCGCGCGAATATTGCCGCGTGAGGTGAGGCCGCGCTGCGAAGTGGCATTGGAGCCCGTACCGTCTGCGAATTGCAGGGTATATGCCAGACGCAATTCTGCATTCTGAATACGGCGCAGGTCGTACTGTACGGTAAACCCTTTCACAGTGCCGTAGTCGATGTTGCCCGAGGTCTCGTATTGGCCGATCGTCGGCACGTACAGGATGGTGCGACTCTGGATCATATCGCGCATTTCGCGGTAGTAGGCCGAAAATTTGAGCGCCGAGTTTTGATTGAGCCTCTGCTGGAAACCGACTTCATAATCCACCACGCGTTCCGGCTTCAGATTGGCATTGTTGGACGTTGTGCGGTTTGGCGTGTAGAAGTACATATAGTCCAGCGGCGTCACCTGCCAGCTGCTCGGCGGGCGCTGCACGAGGATATCGTAGTGCGCAAAAAAGTTGGCATCTTCCGAGATCGGGAAAGAGAACGCCAGACGGGGCAGCCAGTTGACCTGCGGGGTGTAGTCTTCAAACGCCGTGTTGGGATCGAAACGCGTATCGAAGATATTGTCGCCCGAGATGGTATCGCTGAGCAGGGGCGTCACGACACCGCCGCCGAAAATAAGGTTACCGTCATTGGCCTGGCGACCGTCGGCAAAATACCAGGTATCACCGTTGCGGAAGGCCTTTGGTGACGGATCGTTCTGCCCTTCGATATACACTTTAAAGTCATCGCCAACATTGGCGGGGCGGGGCGGGGCGGAATTCTGTGCATAGTATTCCTTTGCCGTAGCAACCTTGTATAAAGAGTACGGATCACGCATCACCTTGGTATTCAGGTCAAAACGTTCGACGCGCAGACCAAGGCTGAAGATCATCTTGTTGAACGTGAATTTGTCCTTGATGAAAGCGGCCTGGTACAGCGGGCGGAGCGGAGCCACCGGAAAATCACGGATGCCATCGGCGTCCCTGCTGGTAAAAAAGTCGTTGAACGTGACGTTCTGTGCGAGCTTTTCACCCGTGTAGGAATAGCCGTAGTAACCCACATAGCCCTGGTCATTTAATTCACGTGCGGAGAACATGCCGAGACTCAGTTGCTCGGGGGTCAGTTCGTCCGAGTTAAGCCAGGTCTCGATGGGCACGTTGAGTCCTTCCCGGACTTTCTTGTAAAACTTGTCATCGCCCAGTTTGTCAGCACTCAGAATGGAATATGCGTAGCGGTCTACGGAGTCCTGAATCTGCGGCCAGAAAAACTTCCCGATTACCTTGGTGGAATCGAGGCCGTTGAAATGTTCGTTGATAGACTGGTTGGCAAGCGCCCACAGGCCGAATGGCGCTACGCCATAACTGCGGTCGGTGCGCTGCTCGTTAAGCAGACCGAACTGGATGCTGTGCGTACCGGAACGGCCGAGTCTCAGGTCGAAGCCCGCGGTGGCCGTAATGGTAAGAACATCGCTTTGGCTTCTGGTATAGCTGTTATAGACCAGACTGGTATTGCTGTGCATACCGCTCCAGATATCGTCATATACGGTAGAAAAACGACCGTTCTGCGCGAGGTAGGAGTTGAATGCCGCGCCGGGGTTTCCGAGATCGGTCAGCGCAAATTCATTGTAGGCGTTCAATCCCGGGTTGGGATTGACCAATTGTCCGGCACTGTTGACATAACCAGGTTCGAAGCCGGCAAAGGATTCGAGATTACCCAGGTGTATATATTTGTTTCCGGTATCATCCGGACCGGCAATCGGCATAAGATCGACTTTAAAACGTCCGATATAACCGTATTCGAAGAGCCGGTCTTCATGGCGCGGGTCATATGTATGATTGTCGGCGCGTTCAAAACCCAGCTGCAACTGATAGTTTGCATTGGAAATGCTCACGCGGTTGGCGTCGCTACCACTGTTGTCCGAACTGCCGAGGCGGTGGCGGAAGCGTGCGATTCCGCGGTACCGGCGTCCGTAGTTCGTAGGGTTGTTATCAGAGTTGAGCAAACGCCAGCCTCCGGGCGTAAATTTGTCCTGCTGGTCCTTGAACGTACCGGTTACGCTGAAATCAACATTATCCGCCAGCCGGAAGTCCAGTTTTCCCGTCAGGTCCAGATCCTTGCGATTTTCGTTCGGGCGGTAATTCAGCACATCCACGCTGTCATTCGTAAACGATTCGGCGGTGGATACGATATTTCCGTTGATTTTGGACAACGGGTGCTCGACGAGGCGCGCTTCGACGTCCGGTTTTGCCTTGTAAACCGGAAGTGCCGAGGGGCTGTCGTCTTTCTGGGTCCAGTACTGTCCCGACAGACGGAAACCGACGACCGTGCGCGACGAGCCGTCTTCAAATTTCTTTTTCCAGATCGGTCCGCTGAGGTTGCCCGTCGCGAGCAGCCATCCGTAGGGGTCGAGGCCGTGGGAGTTTTCCACCTCGATGCCGCCGTGGTATTCGCCGGCCGGGCCTTTGGTGATCAGGGAGATGACACCGCCCGTAACGTCGCCGTACTCGGCGCCGAGACCGCCTGTGATCACCTGCAACTGCTCGATATCCTGTACCGGCGGCAAAGAGCCCGACACGCGAATACCGTCGATATAATAGTTGGTGGCGTTGGAGCGCGAGCCTTTGATGTTCACCGCGCCGCCGTCAATGGACGTGGTGCCGGCAGTGGTGGCTACAATGGCGTTTACGCTTCTGGTAGGCAGGTTTTTGATCTGGTCGGATGTGAGCGTCTGACCGCCCGATGTTTTATCCTGTTCGATCAGGGGCACCTTGAACGCCGTCACTTCCACACCCTGAATGACCGTATTACTGGACATCGTGGCGTCGAGAAAGGTGATCTGGTTTGTGAGCACTTTCACACCGGTAATCCGCTGTACAGCAAAACCCGTGTATGAAATTTCCACATCGTACGTGCCGGGGTCCAGCGGGGCTACCCGGTAATTGCCGTCGTAATCGGTAATCGTACCGCGCACAAAGTCGGCGCCGCGCAACACTTTGACGGTTGCCCCAATAAGCGCCTCACCGTCGTCGCCCGACACCTTGCCCGACAACACGGTTTGGGCAAGCACGGCTCCGGCACTGAGAAGCAAAGCAAAAGTTAAGAGTAAAGAACGTACCATAGAACAGTAGTTAAAAAGTGTGCATTTGAGCGCAACAGATGGCGAGGAATTCATCATTTCTCACTGGCTCCGCCCGAATTCTCCGAGTTTTCGATTATTTTATTGGTCAAGGACTCAATTGAAAATGGCTGCAATGATAGTAAAACCACCATGCCGCCCGGTAAATATTACAAAAGAATGTTCGCATTTTGACAAATCACTCCGTGAGCACTGTTTTTATTTTGTCCAGCAACACCTCTGCCAGCAGCCTTTTCGATTCTTGGGTCCAGCCGGCAATGTGCGGCGTAAGTACTACGTTTTCAATCCGGTGGAGCCGTTCGTACAGTTGCTCCTCCGTTCCTGAATACGTTTCCGGTTTTTCATTTTCAAACACATCGAGGCAGGCGCCGCCGATCCGGCCGTCTTCCAGCGCCGCCACCACATCTTCCGTTTTGATGCAATTGCCCCGCGCGGTATTGATCAGCACAAAACCCGGTTTGCAACCCGCGATGAACGCTTCGTCCACGAGGTGTTTTGTTTCCGGCGTCAGCGGCAGGTGCAGACTGATGATGTCGCTTCGCTGCTGTATCTCGCCGGCGGTCGTCTCTTCCACCCACGGCATATCTGCCGCGTATCCGCCGGGTTTGTATTTGTCATATGCAAGCACCGTCATTTCCATGCCCGCCAGTTTTCGGGCAAACTGGCTGCCTGTATGGCCAAATCCGATGATCCCGAGCGTTTTGCCCCGCAGTTCCCAACCCCGGCGGTCTTCCCGGCGCCATTCGTCGCGGCGGACCTCCCGGTCGGCGCGGAGCAGGTTGTTGGCCAGGGCAAGCAGCATACCGAGCGCCTGTTCGGCTACGGCATTCCGGTTGCCTTCAGGGCTGCTCACGACAGCGACGCCGCGCGCTGCGGCATACACCCGGTCAACGATCTCCATTCCCGAACCAAGCCGCCCAACGAAGCGAAGCAACCTCGCAGTATCGAGGAATGCACGGTCGACGATGATTTTGCTGTTGATGATCAGACCTTCATAGTCCGGAATGATACGACGGGTTTCTCCCGGGGTAATATCCGGGAAAAAATCGCATACAAAACCCAGTTTTGTCAATCCTTCTGTCAAAATCGGATGGCAATCATCCGTAATTAGCACTCTTTTCATGCTAACGTCCGTCGAAAATAACCGCCATAATAATAATGGCGTTTGTTGAATGTGTGAATGGCAGCAAGGGGAGGGTGAACACGCCGGTTGAATTCGTGAAAGAATTGCACTAAAGTTGGCATTTCAGGCTACTTGACGGAAATTTGCCCGTCGGTTCACGACTACCACCAACGCTACCGGCGCCTCGACCGGCGGCAAAGATATTTAGACGAACACATGAAACACATCTTTTTTTTCATTCTGACGGCACTGGCATTTTCTTCCTGCAAAACAGCGGACAAACCCAAAAAATATTCGCTCGATTGCTATGTTCGCTTTCTCGAATCCGAAGGCCGCATCCGCGCGGAGGCGACCCTGCGCGAAGGCGACGCCAATCCGCAGCCGGTAGAGGCGCCCGGCGGCATTACCTACCAGAAAAAACCCATGACGCTGCGGCAAGCGGCCGGATTTTCGTACAAAACGGAGAGCAGCGGCGGGGTGCAGTTGAAACACATTTTTTCCTGGAAGGACGAAAAAGGCGTATCGCACGATTTTGAAATGGACCTGTCACCGATAACCGATTTCGGTTTCGGCAGCAAAACAATTTCAAGGCAAAAGCCCGCGTCTTTTCGCTGGAGCGGCCTGCCGCTGGGAAAGGGCGAAACCATCGTTTTTCTCTGGGAAAATGCCGCACTGGGCAAAACCGTTCCGATGGAAATATACAACACGGGCGGCATGCCGATCATCGAATTTCCGGCAGCCCAGATCGCCAAACTCGATGCAGGCACATGGACGCTGTACCTCGTCCGGAAAAAACTCACCAAGACAGATGCCGACGGCGTGGCTAACAGCGGCATCATCGAGTATTATACAAAAACGGATACGATCGAAGTGAAATAGCGGGCAGCAGCAGTGGTTATTCAAGGGTACCGATGATCCTGTTTCGGGCCCGGCGAAAATCGAACTGCGATCTGCGGATTGCTACTGCTACTGCCCACTGCTTCCCATTTTAAGCGCTTGTTAACGTTTCAACCCTGCCTGAGCGGTGACAAAAGACGTAATTTTGCGCTGTTTTCTGAAAAACCCCGCCTGTAAACACATTCAGAACTTGTTGATCTTGATTCTAACATGAAAAAACTGCTTATTCTACTGTTCCTGCTTCCCGTGCTTGCCTTGCAGGCTCAGAAAACCGCCAAAACGCGCACACCGGCACCTAAAGCGGCTGCTACCGCCGCTGCCGCCAACGATAAAGTCACGCTTGTCTGCAAAATATGGGGCGTACCCGCCAATACGGACAGCGTCAATCTGTACGAGATGCTTGGCCTGGCCAACCGGGTGGTGGCACGCGCCGGCCGCCGTATGCCCGACAGTGCTTTCGTGTTCCGGATACCCATGTCCGATCCGCGTTTTTACGGCGTCGGACTGGGCGACAACGCAATGGCGAAGGTCGTGCTCGGGCAGGAGAAGGAAGTGACGCTCTGGGCCAATTGCAATTTTATGGAAAAAGGCCGCACGGTCAATTCGCCCGCCAACAAAGCCCTGGAAAACGTACAGCGGCAGATTGCCGATTTTCAATCGGAAAGCGAGGTGCTGCGCACCAAATACTATAATTCGGATGGAAACCTGGGCGCTGTCGCGCGCACACCCGTGGAAGAAAGCATCAAACAGCTGGCCAAGTCGAAGAGCAGGTATCTCGATTCGTTGAAAACAGCCAATCCGATGCTGTGGCGCATGGCAAGCCTGTATATTACGCCGGAGTACCTTGCAGAAAAATCGGCGGCCACAACCGAAGTTGACTTTTACACAAAAAACTATTTCCGCAACGCCGATTTCAACAGCACCGGTTTCGATAATATCCCCGACGTTTTCAACAGTTTTGAAAAATACGTCACGTATCTCGCGCAGATCGCCGCCTCTTCGGAAAAAGTAAAGCAGGCAATCGATCTGCAATTGTCGCAGATACCGGCAAAATCGAAAGCATACCGCATGGCGCTCGGCGGCGCTATCTCGGGACTGAAAACCACCAACGGCCAGTTGTGCACGGCCTATACATCAGACTATCTCAATTTGTACCGCAACAACAGCCTGGGTGAAGTGGCCCGACTGGAATACGACATCAAGAAAGCCGGCACCTTCATGCCCGGTTTCGAAGCGCCCGACCTCATCGGCATGACGCCCGACAGCAGCAATTATTCCCTCAAGCAACTGCGCGGAAAGATCGTCATGGTCGATTTCTGGGCCAGCTGGTGCGGTCCCTGCCGCCGGGAGAACCCCAACGTGGTGGAGAATTACAAAAAATACAAGGACAAAGGTTTCGACGTGCTCGGCGTCAGCCTCGACCGCGATATCAGCGCATGGCGCAAGGCGATCCAGCAGGATGGCCTTCCGTGGCACCATATCAGCGATCTGAAAGGCTGGCAAAGCGAACACGCCGCCCTTTACTCCGTAACGTCCATTCCCCAAACCCTGCTGATCGACCGGGAAGGCAAGATCATCGTCCGCAACCTGCGCGGCGAACAATTGGGAGAGAAACTGAAGGAGATTTTCGGAGAATAGATCAGACTTATCCTCCAGGCCAAAATCCCCGTTTGAGTTAATGCTCAAACGGGGATTTTGCGTATAGATTAATTTTCGAAAGGGATTTCATTGTTATACATGGAATTGCGATACATTTGCATGCCCCTGCCTGAAAACAGGGAACAATCTTTGCGCCATTACTCATAAAACCAATTTATGGATACCAAATCTATTTCCGTCTTCATCAAGCAACACACCAAAAATATCCTTGAGAAGAAATTTATTCTTTTTCTGGGACCCCATTTTGGAACCACCCGGGAAGGAATTCCGGCGGGAGACAGCGTCCGGAACTACCTTTCAGAAAATGCGCCCGATCTGCTGAAAGACATCGACAATGACTTCGATAATCTTTTTATCCTGAAAAACCCCGATCCCGGGCGAAGTCTGGATCTCCGCTGGCACCTTTCCGAACATTACCAGTCCCTCGAACCGGGTGAAATTTATGAAACGATCGTCCGGCTTCCGTTCAGGGCCATCATATCCTGCACGCCGGATTTGATGCTGAAAAAAACGTTCGATAACCTCAAAATTCCCCACGAATTTCACCCGAAAGACCCCAATGCACCCGCATCGAATACATCTTCCGACGACGTGACGCATCTTTTCAACCTGTTCGGGGATGCCCGAAATCAGGATTCTCTGATCGTTACGTATGAAGATTTTTTCAAGTTTTTCGTATCGCTGCTGAGCGATAACATGCAAATGCCCGTATCGCTGCAATTCGTGCTGCAGGAAGCCAAATTCTTTATGTTGCTCGGCTTCGATCTGGACAAATGGTATATGCCGCTTATTATTCGCAAACTCAACAAAGACGACCGAACGAATACGAAAAAAGAGCACTATTCCATTCTCACGCAGGACGCGCCTGTGAAGCCTGAAAATGAGCACAAGCTTTCCACCACTTTTATCGTCCTGCAGGCAGACAGTGAGATGCTGATAAAAGAGCTGGACAAATCGGTATCCGAACACTCCGCCCAGCCCGGACCCGCCGGACCTGCCGGAATACAGGATGCGGGAGAAATAAAAAGGCTGATGGTCGATCAGGTGGAAAAACACATACGAAATGATGAATTGAAAGAGGCCATCAGTCTACTGCTTCAGGCGGCCGACCGATGGGGTATCGACAAAGGGGAACTCATTGTGCAGGAAGGCAATCTTGCGGGCGTTGAGCGCGAATTTAACCTCGGCAAAATAGATTTCGATCCATATTCGAGACAAATGGCCCTGATACGCAGCTCGCTTTCCAATATTGTCAAATACCTGCGCAACCGGCCTGCGCAGGAATGACAAGAAGTTTCGCCCCCTTTATCCGTGCATTGAAATAACGAGTCAAACCCCTTTTATGGAAAACAAACCACTGAAGCGGTATCCCGGTTCGCAGCCATTCGCCAAAGAGCAATCCAGGGTTTTCTTTGGCCGCGAACTGGATATCGTCAATCTGTACCAAACCATCAGTATAAACGACCTCACTGTCTTGCACGGCAAATCGGGTCTCGGAAAAACGTCGCTGCTCAATGCAGGTGTCGTTCCGAAATTCACCGGAGCAGGCCTCATTGCTCTTTTTCCCCGCTTCTATGCCTATAGCCAAAAAGAGCATTCCAGCCCGCTGAAAGGCATCCTCGCGCATTTGCGCTTCTATTCCACCGACCCGTCGACCAAGCAGGAAACGGTATTCCTGTCCACCGTACAACCGGATCCGGAGAAACAAACGCTTTGGCAACTGTTCAAATCCATCCAGTGGCATCAACGTTCGAGCTTGCCCGGGCTGGTGGTCGTGTTCGACCAGTTCGAAGAGATTTTTTCTTATCCGGAGCCCGAAGTGCAGGAATTTATCCGCCAGTTTGCCGATTTGCTGGACAATAAAATGCCCGCCCCTTTCAGGGAAATGTTTTACAAAAACCTTCCGGCCATAAAATCCACGCCGGAAGGGGCCGAACAAATCAATTTCATACACCAGTCGCTGCCCCTGAAAATCGTTCTGGGTATTCGCTCCGACCGCCTGAGCCTGCTGGAACGGATTGCCCCTTATTATTCGAACATTCTGAAAAATCGCTATGAACTGAACCCCCTCAACCGGGCGCAGGCACAGGAAGCCATTTTAAGGCCGGCAAGCGAACCGGGGCTTTTTGCCACACCCTCCTTCCGGTATTCGGGCGATACCCTCGAAGCCATTCTCAACTTCCTGACCGAGCAAAATACCAAGCCGGTTGAAACCACTCAGCTGCAGGTCATTTGCCAATATGTTGAAAACAACCTCGTTCAGCGCGAAGGCCAGGAAATACAACTGGCCGAACTGGGCGACATCAAAAGCATATATAAAAATTATTACGATAGCATAATCGCCTCCCTGCTTGAAGAAGATCAGCACAAAGTGCGGTTTATGATAGAAGACGGAATGATCTTCGAACAGGAACTCCGCAGGCTGAGCCTTTTCGAAGGCCAGATTCTGAATAACTACCAGGTGGAGGCACAAACCCTGGCCAGGCTCGTCAATGAACATCACCTCCTGCGCGTGGACATGCACCCGAGCGGCAGCTTTGTGTATGAGATAAGCCACGATTCGCTGGTCGAGCCCATCCTGGACGCGAAAAAACTGAGGGTGGCGGAAGAGCTGGAAAAAGCACAAACGGCTGAAGCGATCGAAAACCGGCGGCGTGAAGCGGAAGCCGAGCGGCAGGAACGCATCCGGCGGGAAAGGGTTGCTTACTTCTATCGCTCCATTGCCGGATTCGGGCTCGCAGTTATCGCACTGGGATTGGCCGGGCTTGCTTTTTTCCAAAAACGGGACCTGCAAAAGCAACAGATCGATCTTCAGATTGCCCGGCAGGCATCCGACTCGCTGATGCGGGTGGCGCAATTGCAGCGCGACAGCGCGAAAGGCCTCGCTATTGAGCTCCAGTCTGCCAAGGATACCATTCTGGCGCAAAACTACGTGCAGCACTACCAGCAGGGAAAGCTCTACCTCGACCAAAAGCAATACAAAGGCGCCATGAACGAGTTTGCTCAATGCCTGGCAATCGATACGCCCAGGCGCAACGCGCCCGAATTGCACGCGCTGATCGAGCAATGCCGGGAAGGCGCCGTGAAATTTGAAAAATTCGAACAACTGATCAGTTCTGCCGAAAATCACCGCGCCGAACGCAATTATATCGAAGCACACAAGCTATACGGGCAGGCAAAGGCACTCGACATCGACGTTGAGAAAGCCAAACAGGGGATTGAACTCTGTGAACGCGATATGCGGGAAGACCTGAAAGACCTGCTCCGCCGCGCCAACACCTTTTTGGAGAAAGGCCAGGATTGCGGCTGGGCAAGCCGGATCATCCAGGAAAAAATAGACCCGATTCTGGCGGTACTGCCCGAAAAAACCAGCGTGGAGCGCGACCGGATATGGGGCAAATGTCACAACACCCAAAAATGATTTTACAATGAGAACAAAAATCACCCTGCTTGCCGTCCTGTCCGTCCTTGCCTGTTATCGCGCTGAATCGCAGACAGCCGGTACCGAGAATTGCTATACGTTCTTCCTGAGCAAGGGGCTTGTCGCCGATACCGTAAGCGCCGATTATAAAGCGGCACTTTATTATTTTGAGGCAGCCGGCGCATGCCTTGACATGCCGGAAAAAGAATCCCTGCGGCTTGACTCGCTCATCAAGGTCGAAGAGAACAACATTGATAAACAGAACGTTGAGTTCAAATTACAGGCAAAAATTGCCGAACTCACCAATAAAGCCCTGGACAACGCCGATGCGAATCCTACCCTGGCCCTCCAGCTGGCCAACGAAGCCTCCCGCTTTACAAAGAATAAAAATGAGCTCGCGGTCGGGATACGCCGCAAATTACTGGAGAAAAAGGATGCTAAATATTACAGCGTAAGCATAGATTGCAAGTGCAAGATATTGGCATTAAGCGCTTCACCCGACGATCGCTATATTGCCGTAAGTTGCCAGTCCGATCCTTTCAAATTGTACGACCGTTCCAAAGGCGATTGGGTTGACCTGGCGGAAGATTATACAAGCTCAGGATATGTCAATGCCATTGTTTTTTCCTCAAACAGCGATAAACTCCTTACGGGAGACAGTAACGGAGAATTAGTCCTGTGGAATCTGGCAGGAGATACCCTTGCAACCCTTAATCTGGGCGAACCGATTAGCGATGCCGCCATTTCTCCGGAGGGCGACGTGGTCGTTGCTGCGCTTAATTCTTCTGTCGTCGTAGCAAAAATCGACAGCGGCTTCCATATCCGGCAGATAATTTCAATACCCAATGAAGCCATGCCCAATTGCGTGGCATTTGCGCCAGACGGGCATCACGTCCTGGTGGGCCTTCGTACTTTTCAGGTTTTGCTCATCGATCTCCGGAATAATGCAATAGTGGAATATCCGGGACACACCCAAAGTGTCATCTGTGCTGCATTTTCCCAGGACGGCGATTACTTCATAACCGGCGCAACGGATAACACCGCCAAAATCTGGGATCTGAAACGGCGAAAAGTGATCCGTACACTAAAAGGTCACGACAATCATGTGAGACAGGTCGGTTTTTTCAAAAACAGCGACCTCGTCTTTACTGCGAGTACCGACCGTTCGCTGAAAATCTGGAACCGAAACGGCGATTGTGTGGCCACGATGCACTGGGATAACGATATTTTCGGGCGGTCAGCGGCGATTATCGCCAAAGACAGCCTGATCGTAACCGGTGATTATGAGGGCAATCTCCGCTTCTGGCCGCTCGAAAACAGCCAGTTGTTCGAAAACCTGCCGCACCATAAAGGTATCGTCAGCGTCGCCAACGGGCCCGGCGACAGTCTTATCGTGACAGGAGGATTGGATAAAATGTTGAAAATCTGGAATTTAAAAACCGGAAAAGTCGTCTGGACCTACAAAGCCTCCGACCAGGTAATTGCCGTCGACTGGTCCGCAGACGGGCAGCATATTATTGCCGGTTTATGGAACAGCATATTCCTGCTGTTCGATCGAAACGGCCTTCTCCTCCACAACTGGGAAGGCCAACACAACTCTTCGGTCCGCTCCCTGGCTTTCTCCCCGGACGGTAGCAAGTTCATTACCGGCAGCTACGATAATACCGCCAAAATCTGGACTTTGGAGGGTAATCTCGTCAATACCATTTCCCACAAGGGATACGTCAGCACGGTAGACTGGTCGTCTGACGGGAAGACCGTCATTACCGGCAGTTGGGACGCCACCGTGCAAATCAGCCCCTACAACGGCAGGTTAACCAAAACGCTGCGGTTTCCCGGCGCTGTGAATTGCGTGAGGTTTTCCCGCGACGGCAGAAAATTCCTGGTCTGTTATGGTCAGGGGCCCTTGCAGGTATTCAGCGCGGCAGGAGATTCGCTGTTCTCGCTGCCATACAATGCCGGATACGGCGATTTCTATACCGCAGATTTTTCCTTTACCGGCGATACCATCATAACAGGCACTTCCCTGGGAATCATTCAGTCCTGGGCAAACGGAAGTTCATTGCTGACCTATTCGGGACATTTGGGCTATATCTATGACATACGCCGCCTCGGCAATACCGCGCGGATGGTGTCGGCCGGGGCGGACGGCCGGGCGCGTCTGTGGAACATGAAAAAATTATCCGTCATAAAAACCTTGCGCGGGCACCTTGGTTCCATCACGCAAGGCCTGCCCCTGAGAACAGGAAAAGAAAAGAAGGTGGCAACGCTGGATGATGACTTTCAACTTAACGTTTGGCAACTGCCGGACTCGATCATTCATACCATACGCTATAAGGCGGATACTTATGATAAAAGCGACAGCATCACCGCTTTCGACATCGTCCAGCCGGGCGAGCGGTATTTCATCGTTGGTTGCAGGGACGGCAAATTAGGCCGAATCGGCCCGTATACCCGCGATACGGTTACGCTCGATCGATTTGCCGGTTCGGTTATTTCCGTTCATTTTTCCGCAAATGAACAAAAACTGCTTGCCGCCGATGACCGGGGAAATATGCGGATATATCGCAAGAACAATGATTTCAGTCTGGAAAAGGTATATGAGCATAATTTCGGGTTACCCATCACCGCTGCCAGATTTTCCCAAACCGGTCAATATGCGCTGTTGAGCGTTAAAGACAGCAATTATACATTCTACGATTATCTGTGGGATTGTACGGGCGATTCGGCAGTATCACGGATAAAGGAGATATGGGAGATTCAAAGCATCGCCTTTTCAAATAATGAGGATCGGTTCGCGTCGGGCGGTAGCTGGAGCGGTGTAAGAATTTGGGATACCCGAACACGCAAGCCCATAAAAACCCTTAGTGGTTCAACTTTCGAACAAAAGATCGTTTTTTCACCCGACGACCGGTATTTGCTCACGATCGATGGCAGCGGCAGGGCATCTTTATGGGATGCCACGGCTGAAAAAAAGGCGGTTTATTGCCTGCAACAGTTCAGCCTTGATGACGATGAAATTGTGAATGCCGCATTTTTGTCCAGTGACAGCATTGTCGTATTCGGCAAACGTACCGGGCCGGTACTGATACACAACCAGATCAGCGAGATCGCCCGCGGCAAAGTGATCCCGCGCATTTCCGCCGATCAACGAAAAAAGTTCGATATTGAATACGATGGCGAAGAGTGTTTGCTTTCATCCAACATGGAAGAGATTCGCGACTGTGCCGATTATTTTTATAACCGTTGCCTGGAGCAGCCGGAAGACAACAATTTATTCGCAACTACCGACTCCCTCTACCGAAAATTGACTAAAATAAATCCGACTGTGGACGACTGGCTTGATTATGCCAGCCTGTTCAGCACACGGTCCGATCATTTTGTACAAAGCCAGAACTATAAAGAAGCGAGCATTTATTCATTGTCTCAAGTCGAATTGACAAAAAAAGCCTATGATCTGGAGCCGCTTTCGGAGCGCACGCGTACAAAATTGTACAACGCCTACTGGAATTATTCCTGGTACGTCATATTAAGCGGCGATTTCCGTGCCGGGCTGGAAGCCGCAGACGCGGGGCTGGCCGTGCCCTCGGAAAATGAAGAAAAAAACGGCATCATTTCCAATAAAGCCATCGCAATGCTGCTTTCCGGCAAAACCGAACAGGACTATCAAAAAGCCAAGGCATTTTACACGGAAAATCTGGAAAGAGCATGGGTAGACAATCGTTTCCCCACCTTCCGGGAAGTCTTTGAAGATGACTTCAAGGAAATAGAAAAAACGCTGAAACTCAGTCCTGAAAATGCACGGAAAGTCAGCCTGATCCGAAAAGATGTTTTGAAACTGAACGAAGCAAAAAAGGAAGGAGATTGAACCCGAATTTGGCGGCAATGTCTACTTTTGCGTCCGCCATCCGTATTGCAAACGGACCTATATCATGATGGGCAAACATCTTCACAACCGGGTCAACCGGCGCGAGCTCAAGGAACGGCTGCGCCGGAGCAACGAACCCCGCATCACGCTTTCCTATTACAAATATGTTCAACTCGCCGATCCGCAGCAATTCCGCGACGAGTTGTATGTAATGTACCAAAACCTCGGCGTTCTGGGCCGTATTTACGTGGCCGGCGAGGGCGTCAATGCACAGATTTCCGTGCCGGCGTCCGGTTTTGAAGCCTTCAAAGCCGCGATGGACGAAATTCCTTTTTTCAGAAACCTTCGCCTCAATATCGCCGTAGACGACGACGGAAAATCGTTTTTCACGCTCATTATCAAGGTCCGCGACAAAATTGTGGCCGACGGCATCGACGATCCGGCCTTCGACCCGTCGCAAACCGGTATTCACCTCGACGCCGAAGCATGGAACCGCCTTTCCGAATCGCCCGATACCATCGTGGTGGACATGCGCAACCACTACGAAAGCGAAGTCGGGCATTTTGAATCCGCCATCACCCCCGATGTAGCCACTTTCCGGGAAGAGCTGCCCCTGGTGGCCGACATGCTGGCCGACCGGAAAGACAAAAATATCCTGATGTACTGTACCGGCGGAATCCGCTGCGAAAAAGCGAGCGCTTACCTCAAATACCGGGGTTTTGACAACGTATTTCAGCTGGAAGGCGGCATTATCGAATACGCCCGGCAAGTGCAGGCCAAAAGCCTGAAAAACAAGTTTTTAGGAAAAAATTTCGTCTTCGACGAGCGGCTTGGCGAACGGATTGGCCCGGATGTGATCGCCCACTGCCACCAGTGTGGTCGGCCGGCCGACTCGCACACCAACTGCGCCAACGACTATTGCCATATTCTCTTTATTCAGTGCGACGAATGCCGGGAGAAATACGAAGGTTGTTGTTCCGACAAATGCCGTGATTTCCGTCAGCTGCCGGCCGAAGCGCAAAAAGAGCGCGCAAAAACGGAGGTATTCAGTGGTTCCAGCTTCGGAAAAGGCGTTTACAAGGCGTTCCGGAAGTCGGCGCATTCGCTGTCTGCCAAAGAAAGCCGCATCGTATAAAAGACAATTGCCGGCCTTTTTGTCAAAGGCCCCGGCGCTTCACTTCCTGCATAATAAAGGATAGTTCGCGGCCCGCATCGCCCGTGACGGTGGTGTTTTCCTGCGCGCGCCGGATCAGGTATGGTATCACTTCCCTGACCTGTCCGTAAGGCACGTATTTGCTCACCCGGAACCCCGCGGCGGCGAGGTTGAACGTGAGGTTGTCGCTCATGCCGAACAGCTGGCTGCACATGGTATTCGGGTGATCGTGCGCAATACCCTTTTTTTCCATAAGATCAACCTGCAGGGCGGCGCTGTCGACGTTGTGGCTGGCATTGCAAAAAGCGAGCGAATCCAGGTGATCGATACAAAAGCGCAAAGCGGTATTGTAATGATCGTCGGTTGCGTTTTTATCCGGGTTGATCGGGTTTTCATTGCCGTAGGAAGCGGCATAGAAGGCTTCTTTTTCCATATAGGCGCCGCGCACCAGTTTGGCGCCGAGTAAAAAACCGGCTTTCCGGGCGCGGTCGTAGCTGTCGATAAGAAACTGCAGGCGGTCTTTCCGGTACATCTGGAAGGTGTTGTACACAACCACGCGCTTCTTGTTGTAGCGCTTCATCATCAGCCACACGAGGTGGTCGATCGTATCCTGTATCCAGCTCTCTTCGGCATCGATAAAAACGGCCACGCCCTTGTTGGCGGCGTGGTAACAGACGGCGTCTATTCTTTTCAGGACGTTTCGGTATTCGCTGAGTTCTTCGCGCGTGAGGGTGGGCCGGTGCTGCACTTTTTCGAGCAAATGAAAGCGCGCCAGACCGGTAACCTTGGTACTTACCACCGGAATGTGTTTCGAACGCGAAGCAAAGTCGATGGCACGGATATTCTCGTTCATCGTATGGTTGAAATCGGTCTCCGTTTCCTTGGCTTCCGCACCGTAGTCGAGTATGGTCAGCACGTTGTGTTCGGCCAGTTTGTCTATTTTCCGCTGGCTGTCGAGCAGGGTGCTTCCGCCTACAAATTGTTCAAAAACGGTTTTTTTGACGATCATTTCGGCAAAAGGCAGTCCGTTTTCCACGGCCCACAACGCGAGTTGGGAGCCGTATTTTACCAGCCAGGGTTTGCTCATCATGTTGAACAACCAGGCAGATTTTTTCAATTCGCGATCGGTGAGATGCGAAAAAGCAATTTCCGTGTTTGAAAAATCAACTATCGGCATATTCGGTTTCGATTCGGACAGGGCAGTCATCGATGGTTTTTACTGCCAGATCCTCCAGTTTGCTTCCGCCTGCAAATGCAACATTTCCAGTCCGTTCTTTACGAAGCAACCCTGCGCTCTGGCACGCTGCAAAAGTAGTGTTTCGGAAGGATTGTATATGAGGTCGTATACTAAATGTTTGGGCGTCAGTCGCTCGAACGGCACCTCGGGGCAATTGTCTGCGTCAGGAAAGGTCCCTACGGGCGTTGTATTAACGATCAGGCTATATTGACTGGTCGAAAGGTGATGAAAATCATCGTACGACATGCTGTTGTCACCTGCCGGATTCCGGGAAACGAACCGGAACGGGATACCCCGCTTTTTCAGTACATACGCCACGGCCCTCGATGCGCCGCCGGTACCCAGGACAATCGCCGCTCCACCGTCCGCTGTCCACTGTTCCGGGGCTATCGTCGCCAAAGATTGCTCAAAACCGATAACGTCGGTATTATAGCCCCTGAGTTGCCCCGGTTCAATTTTAATACAATTGACGGCCCCGACGGCCTGTGCCGTTTCATCGAGGACATCGAGAAATGGAATAACGGTTTGCTTGTGCGGAATCGTGACGCTGAGCCCCCGAAGCGACGGGTGCGCCGACAACAGACCGGGCAGGCCGGCGATATCCGGAAGCGGAAACAGTTCAAACTGCGCATCGTCGATACCTTCCCGGGCAAACTTTTCCGAAAAATACTTTTTGGAAAATGAATGCCCGAGCGGGTAGCCGATGAGTCCGTACAGCTGCATAGACGTCATTAAAGATTGACATAAACCTTATAAGTGTACTTCCATTTTTTCTCTTCTCCGGGCTTCAGTTCGATCTCCCATTCTACTTCATAGGAAGGGTTGACACGCAAGGTAGCCTGTTCCTGCGTAGTCGTCCATTTCCCCTCGGAAGAAAGCGGCGAGCCCTCTATGCTTCGTTTGATTTTCAGCCTGACCGGTTCTTTTTTATAGTTGACGACACATACCTGCCCTTCCACTTTTATTTCATCATAGCTTCGGCTGAAAAACATGAAGGTATTTTCCTTGCGCTCCACGTCGCCTTCGCCGTGGGTTACTTTTATTTCGGGCGTTTGTGCAATTTTTACCTTGCATTTGGCAGACGGCGGCGTATAAGGCAGTTTGTCCTGACTAAGCGGATAGGTAATACCGCCTGACTGCGATGTGATATTTGCAACACCGGTTGTGAAGGGATATTGGGTGGGGTTGGTAAATTCCACATAATGCGACACCGGGTTTTGCGGTTCGTTCGGATTGGGACGCTGATCATAATAGGCTCCGATACTGGTAGGGCCTGCGTCGGGAAGTTTGCATTCGTAAAAATGCACAGGTTCTACCTCGGCGTCGAAGATCGGGAACTGATAGCGGCTGTTTTTGGGAAAATTGCCGGGCCGGACGGTGTAGAAAAAGAAATCTTCGGCCTGGGCGCCTTCGAAATTTTCACCCTGGGCCGTCACCACCGCCTCGTCGAGGTAGTCATATGAATTCGACTGCCTGTAGTTGGATGATAGCAAATTTTGCTGAGCATTGATCAAATTATAGGCGTTCCCCTGGTATGGCATAAGCCATTGTCTGGAGAAATTTACCAGCCAGTCGGGGCGATTGGCGAAAGTAAAATTCGGGTTGCCCACCGCAAGGCGCAGTTCGGCATCGCCGAGGTCTTCGGCGTCATTGGCGATCTCGGCGCGCAGGCTGAGGCGGCTTTTACCCTTATTGGCCAGGATGAGGCTGTACACCGGTGTCCAGCCGAGGTTGCCGGTCAGATAAAGCATGCCGATCTCCTGTTCGGGGTTGTTATTTTTAAAATTCAGGGTAAGCGTTTCTTCGGTCTTTTTATAAAGCGTTTTGGATTCGAAGTCGAACACCGGTTTTTCAGAAAAATCGATCCGGGCAATTTGTGTGGAATTGAAGGTTACCCAATTGCCTGTTATTGCCTCCTGAATGTATACCCGGTAAGTAGCATAACTGCCGGAATAGCCCGGTTGTGAAGACAGTTTTTCGACCTTCGCAACCGATCCCCTTATGATATCAGGCACTGAACCGGGGCCGACATTAAGCCGGATTGTAACGTTTTTCCCCAGATTAGCCTGTAACAAGGCTACGTTGTCATTGTCTTTTTCTTTCACCTCCACCGAATCCTGGTGTGAAAACACGGAACCGAGGTCGCCGGTGGGAGAAGTAACCCAGAACGTGCCGAACAGTGCATCCGGCAGTTCTTTGGTTTCGTACCGGCCGTTAATGACGGGTACTTTTCCGGATTTGAAAATGAGCGACTGGTTGTTTTTGAACACCGTGACCGTTCGGGCAGGAATGGTTTGTGCGGTTGCGGCAAAACAGGAAAGCATAAAAGCGGCAAGTAGGAGCGTTGATCTTTTCATCTTGGGAAAGTCTTGATATGAATATAATGTTTGATTCGGGTTTGCTTATGTTCAAACGAACATATCTGCTTTATTGATGCAAAATTTGGTTATATGACACAAGACTTGTAATAATTTTGCTTTCAAAAGGTTGATTTTCTCAATATTTTAGATAAAACTTTGCAACCGCAAAACACGAGAGCCTTTCCGATGCATTCGGAAAGGCTCTTTTGTCCTCACCATTTTAATTTATAAAGTATGATTAATCAGGAAAAAGAAGAGAACGGAGCCGCCTTTAAATCGCAGGAGAACGGCGAAGCACCCCATAAAATGAAGAAATGGAGCAAGATGCGCGGCGAGAATGCCTGGACGATGTTTAAAGTCATGGCGGAGTTTGTAGATGGATTTGAGACCCTCAACAAAATCGGGCCCTGTATCTCCATATTCGGTTCGGCAAGGACCAAACCCGGCACGCATTACTACGAACTGGCTGTCAAAATAGCCAGCCGACTTACGGAAGAAGGCTACGGTATTATCACAGGCGGCGGTCCCGGCATCATGGAAGCAGGCAACAAAGGCGCCTGGATGAAAGGCGGCCCTTCGGTCGGACTGAACATCGACCTGCCTTTCGAGCAAAACCACAATACCTTCATTTCTCCCGATAACAACCTCAAACACAGGTATTTCTTCGTGCGCAAGGTCATGTTTGTCAAATACGCGCAGGGATTTGTCGTCATGCCCGGCGGCTTCGGCACCCTCGACGAGATGTTCGAAGTGCTTACGCTGGTACAGACCAAAAAGATCACACCCGTGCCGATCGTACTGGTCGGCAAAGAATTTTGGGAAGGGCTGAAGCACTGGATCATCGAAGTCATGCTCGAACGCCACCACAACGTCGGCGCCGATGACCTCGATTTGTTTTTTATCACCGACGATCCGGATGAGGTTGCGCAGTATATCAATCATTTCTACGCAGGCGACCGGGTGGAAAAACTGTCGCCGAACTTCGAGTTGTAGGTTTTTGGATCAATTCTAAAACTTCCGGGCCCCGACCGGAAAATGAATGCCCTGCCGTATCTTTGCCGCGCCGTTGCGACCACCACCATTTCTTCATGAAATATCCGCACCCAACGGCACGTATATCTGCTATTCGCCTAACCAGTTAAAACTAAATTTATGCAAGAAATCGGACTCAGGAACCCGTCTGCAAACCTGGAAGAAATCGGACTCAAAAACTGGAAAACCGCCTACTGGAATCTCACGCCCGAAGAACTTGTCGAACACTCCGTATGCAAGGGAATGGGCCAGTTGGCCGATAGCGGCGCACTGGTCATCCACACCGGAGAGTTTACCGGCCGATCGCCGGAAGACCGCTTTATTGTAAAGGACAGCGAAACTGCCAACAAGGTAAACTGGGGAAAAGTCAACCTTCCCTTCGAAAGCCGCAAATTCGACAAGCTCTGGCGAAAGTGCTGCAACTACCTGAAAAAGAAGGATGTATATGTCCGCGATGTGCGCGCCAACGCCAGCGCCAACCCCGATTATCACCTTCGCGCCCGCATTGTGACCGAGTTCCCGTGGAGCAACCAGTTTGCTTACAACATGTTTCTGCGTCCCTACCACGACGAACTGGAGCACTTCGAACCGCGCTGGACAGTATTGTGCGTTCCCGGTTTCAGGGCCAACCCGGCGGAAGACGGCACGCGCCAGCACAATTTTGCCATTGTAAATGTCAAAAAACGCCGGCTCCTGATCGGCGGAACCGGTTACACCGGCGAGATCAAAAAAGGCATTTTCTCGGTCATCAACTTCGTATTGCCCACCCGCGCCAAGGATGCGTTGCCTATGCACTGCTCCGCCAACGTGGGTAAAAACGGCGATATCGCCCTGTTTTTCGGCCTGTCGGGCACCGGCAAAACGACGCTCAGCGCCGACCCCAACCGCCCGCTGATCGGAGACGACGAACACGCCTGGGGCGAAAACGAGGTTTTCAACTTCGAAGGCGGCTGCTACGCCAAAACCATCGACCTGACGGAAGAGAAAGAGCCCGATATTTTCCGCGCCATCCGACACGGAGCCATCCTCGAAAATATCAAATTTTACCCCGGCACCCGGACGGTGGACTTTTCCGACAGGAGCGTTACCGAGAACACCCGTGTGTCGTACCCGATACACCACATCGGCAATGCGGTGTCGCCCAGCCGCGCGGAGGGAGACCCGAAAAACATTTTCTTCCTCACCTGCGATGCCTATGGCGTGCTGCCGCCCATCTCGCGCCTTACGCCCGAGCAGGCCATGTATTACTTTATCAGTGGTTATACCGCTCGTGTTGCAGGCACGGAAGTAGGTGTAAAAGAGCCGAAATCGACCTTTTCCGCTTGCTTTGGCGCGCCGTTTCTACCGCTGCACCCTGCCAGATATGCCGACGTGCTTGGCAAAAAACTGCGCAGAAGCAGGGCGAAAGTGTGGCTCATCAACACCGGCTGGAGTGGCGGCGCCTACGGTACCGGCAGCCGTATCAAACTGCCTTTTACCCGCGCCATGATCACGGCTGCGCTCAACGGCGAACTCGACCAGGTGTCTTTCGACAACCATGAAGTGTTCGATCTGAGTATCCCGAGCTCATGCCCGGGAGTGCCTTCGGAAATGCTCAATCCGCGCAACACCTGGGCGGACAAAAGCGCATACGACAAAATGGCCAACCACCTGGCGAAAGAGTTTGTCAATAACTTTTCGAAATACGCCGACCAGGCCAAAGCGGAAATTCTGGCCGCCGCGCCAAAAGTCCTGCTGAATGCCTGACCGGGGCCGCCGCTTTGTCTGACCGGGTATGCAGAAAAGCGCTGCGCCTGACGGGCAAAACCAATTCGGTAATGGCCGGATTTCATCCACGATCCGCCGCATCCCGACGATGCGGCGGATTTTGTTTTCCATAAAATGCCCGCACTCACCTATTTTTGTTACCGGAAACCGATTTATACACCACTCAAATATCTGCACTCCGTGAAAGCAACTCTTCTTGTACCCACATGTCTTGCCACATTTTTTCTCTTTTTAGCCTGTAAACAAACCCAATATACCAACGAAAACCTGCCCGACCACCAGTTGCGCTGGGGAAGCGGAGGTGGTTATGTAGGGAAAGAGACCACCTACTCACTGCTCGACAACGGGCAGATCTTTATGCGTGAAACAGGCGGCAAACTCACCGAAACAACCGCCACCAAGCCCAAAAAAGCGAAAGCGATGTATGAACTGATGGAATCCCTCGGGCTCGCAACACTCGAATTTCAGCATCCCGGGAATACCTACAGTTTCATCGAGGTGTTGAGCGGCGACTCGGTCAATCGTATCAGCTGGGGCGAAAAAGACCGTCCTGTGGACTCCAATATCCAGGATATGTTCAAACAACTGAACGAACTTGTGAAAAAGTAAGGTTTTTTTCCTTTTCCAAATAATTGTAAATCATTCTTTTACACGATGAAGCATACTCTTTTTTCCCCTGCGCTTTTTTGCTGCGCAGCCGCTTTGCTGATCCTTTCATGCGATCAGAAAGCTGCCAAACCGGGCGCAACTGCAAAGACAGCCACCCCGCCGGCCCTTTCCAATAATGACAAAATTCTGCTCGACACTTTTGCCGACCTGCAGATACTCCGCTACGATCTGCCGGGTTGGGACAAACTCGACCTGCGCCAGAAAACGTTTATCTATTACCTCTCCGAAGCAACGCTTGCCGGTCGCGACATCATTTATGACCAGCATTGCAAATACAACCTCACGGTGCGCAAAACCCTGGAAGGTATTTTCGGCAGTTACAAGGGCGACCGCGCTTCGGCCGACTGGAAAGCGTTTCAGACTTATGCCAAGCGGGTGTGGTTCAGCAACGGTATCCACCACCACTACAACGAGTTGAAGATCGTACCCGGATTCTCCAAACAATACTTCACCACCCTGGTACAAAATTCCGACCCGAAGAAACTGCCGCTGCTTGCCGGCGAAGATGCCAATGCACTGATCGTGAAACTCAATCCGGTTCTTTTTGACCCCGGTTTTATGGCAAAGCGGACCAACAAGGACAAAACCATGGATGTCGTGAAAACCTCCGCGGTGAATTTTTACGAAGGCGTCACGGCCGCACAGGTCGATGCCTATTACGATAAACTGCTGAAAGCAGCCGGATCCAACCCGCCGTCGTTCGGTCTGAACTCCAAACTCGTCGGCGATCAATCGGGAAAGCTCAGCGAACAGGTCTGGAAAGCCGGCGCCGGTAATATGTACGGCGCTGCGATCTCCAGGATCGTGGAAAATCTGGAAAAAGCCATTCCCTTTGCCGAAAATGACCAACAGAAAAAGGCGATCGGCCTGCTGGTGGAATACTACAAATCCGGCGATCTGCGCAAATTCGACGAATTCAATATGGCATGGGTAAAGGATACCAAAAGCGCCATCGACTTTATCAACGGCTTTATTGAGGTCTATCACGACCCTAAAGGCTACAAAGCCGACTGGGAAGCCATCGTACAGTACAATGACCCCGACGCCACGGAAAAAATGGCCATTGTGAGCAAAAACGCCCAGTATTTTGAAGACAACAGCACTATTCCTGCCGCTTATAAAAAGAAAAACGTGCAGGGCGTGTCCTACCGCGTTATCAATGTAGCCATGGAAGGCGGTGACTGCGCTCCCAGCACACCCATCGGCGTCAATCTGCCCAATTCCAACTGGGTGCGCGAACTATACGGCTCCAAGTCCATCAGCCTGAACAACATCGAGAACGCCTACAACAAAGCCGGCGGAGCGCTGGCCACGGCCGAATTCGCCAACGACGCGGAGGAAATTGAAAACGCAAAAAAGTACGCAGAAGCATGCGGCAAAATGCACACGGCCCTGCACGAAGTGATCGGCCACGCCAGCGGCAAACTCAAAGACACCGTCGCGGAACCCAACGTTACCCTTGGTCAATATGCCAGCACCCTTGAAGAAGGCCGCGCCGATCTGGTAGCGCTCTACTTCATGCCCGACCCGAAACTCGTGGAGTGGGGGCTGATGCCCGACGCCAATGCCTTCAAGGCGGAATACGACAACTATATCCGCAACGGCCTTCTGCAGCAGCTTCGCCGCCTGCCGCCCGGCGCCGATATCGAGGAAGACCACATGCGCAACCGCCAGCTCGTGGCAGCCTGGGCCTTCGAAAAAGGTAAAAAGGACAACGTGATCGTGCGAAATGAGCGCAATGGCAAAACCTACTACGACATACGCGATTACGCCAAACTACGCGAGCTGTTCGGCCAGCTGCTCTCCGAAATCCAACGCATCAAATCGGAAGGCGACTCCAAAGCGGCGCATGATCTGGTAGAAAATTACGGCGTCAAGACCGATGCCGCCATCGGGAAGCAGGTCAAAGATCGCTACGCGGCGCTGCCGACCAAAGCGTATTCCGGATTCGTACAACCCAGACTCGTGCCCGTAAAAGACGCTTCCGGCAAGATCACCGACATAAAAGTGGAAACGGAAACCGATTTTGTGCAGCAAATGCTGCGCTACGGGAAAGAGTATTCGTTTTTACCGGTAAATAACTGAGTGATGAATGATGAGTGATGAATGATAAGCGATGAGTGTCCCAAAGGGCTTGATTAGCACCGAATTTTACCACTCATCGCTTATCACTCATCATTCATCACTTATTGCTAATCGCCGGGTGTTTTCTTAAAAACTGTTAAGGTCGTAAAGTTGAGTTAAACAGAATTTGAATACCGGCGATTGTGATAAAAGCGGGTGTTATTTGTTGGGAACAATAAAACGCTTTCATCATGAAAACCGGACTCTTTTTCTTCGCCGCCACCCTGTTTCTGTTATCCTGTACAAGCCCTTACGGCGTCATCAGAAGTACGACCGATGATTATCAAAACAGCAGGAATATCCGTTTGCTGCTGTCATTTTCCGTAAGGGAATACGACAACGAAGTACAATCCATCGACATGACTTTTGCCCGTGTTATCCACGCCGACGGCCGCGAGGAAGCCGGAGTGTACGCACAGGTGAATAAATCTGCCGCCGCTTTCGATCTGAAAGAAGAAGGTTTTATCAAAATCGATGGCCGGAAGTACCCTGTCCTATTGCAGGACCGCCGCGAAAACATCCTGAGCCGTACCGATAACACCACCACTGCGCAAAGCGTCCGGGACACGACGGGCGCCAGCACCCTCACAGTCCTCACCGGAAGCAGCACCACCAACTGGAAACAGGCATATTTTTATTGTCCGTTCACCGATGAACAGGTACAGGCGATAAAAAACTGCCGCCAGCTGGAATTCCGGTACTACGCCGGTCCTGACCCCGTCACGATCAGTGCAAGACCCTCATCTTTGAAAAAAATCAGCAACTGGGCGGGTGCGAAATAGAGCCTGACAGTCATTGGAGCGAGTCTGTAAATAATGCGTGACCGGGTTACCGGCAATCACCCGGTCACGCGCATTGAAACCTTACTTGGCATCTCTTGTTAATTGTGCCTATTTTCGCCGTTAAAACAGCAATTCAGGCATGATGAACAAATACATCTTTTCGCCCGCCATATTCCTGATGAAGGTGGGATTTCTCCTTTTCCCCATTTTGCTTTTTTCGCAAAAACCCGCCAAGCCCAACGCCGCAGACCTGCACCAGGCTATCAAGAAACTGAACGTGCTCGGCTCCGTGTTGTACGTTGCCGCCCACCCCGACGACGAAAACCAGCGCCTGATCAGCTACTGCGCCAACGAAAAACTGTATGACGTAACTTACCTGTCGCTCACCCGCGGCGACGGCGGCCAAAACCTCATCGGGCCGGAAATACGCGAGCTGCTCGGCGTACTTCGCACCGAAGAACTGCTCATGGCGCGCTCCATCGACGGCGGCAAACAGCGTTTTACGCGCGCCAACGACTTCGGCTTTTCCAAAAGCCCGGAAGAAACCCTCCGCATATGGGACAAGGACGCAGTGCTTTCCGACGTGGTATGGGCTTTCCGGGAGACACAGCCCGACGTGGTGATCAATCGCTTTTACCACGACCTTAAGTACAATACGCACGGTCACCACACCTCCTCGGCCATGCTGTCGGTAGAGGCATTCGATCTGGCAGGCAAGGCGGATGCCTATCCCGAGCAATTGAAATACACCAAACCCTGGCAGCCCGCCCGCATCTTTTTCAATACCTCCTGGTGGTTCTACGGCAGCCGGGAAGCATTTGATAAAGCCGATAAAACCAACCTGTACCCCCTCGATCTGGGCGTATACCTTCCCCTGAAAGGTAAAAGCAACAGCGAAATAGCGGCCGAAGCGCGCTCGATGCACCGCTGCCAGGGCTTCGGCTCCCTCGGTACGCGCGGCGAAAGTGTGGACTGGTTCGAGTTCATCAAAGGCGACAGGCCTACCGCCCAGGATCCCTTTGCCGGTGTCAATACCACCTGGACGCGCGTGGAAGGCGGCGAAAAAATTGGCGAGTTGCTCTCTAAAATTGACCGGGAATACCGCTCCGATAACCCCTCGGCCAGCGTACCTGATCTGCTCGCTGCCATGCAAATGATCAAGGCACTCCCGGACGGACACTGGAAGCAGGTAAAACTGGCCAATATCAAGGACGTGATCCGCGGCTGTCTGGGGCTCTATCTCGAGGCTACCGCCAGCGAGCCGACGGCTACGCCCGGCGAATCGGTTAAAATCCACCTCGAAGCCATCAACCGGGCCCCTTCATCGGCTGGCGATGTGACGCTCGGCAGCGTTTCTATCCAGCCGGCCATGTATGACACAATTTATGCGGTCGCTTTAAAGTCAAACAATGATTTTACCGCCGACCGGACGGTGAAAATTCCCGAAAACGCGCTTTTTACAGCGCCTTACTGGCTGACGAAAACGCCGACACTCGGCATGTATAATGTTGAAAAACAGCAACTTCGGGGTCTTCCGGAAACACCCCGCTTCGCGACGGTGCGCTGGTCGATCATTGTGAACGGCGTAGCGCTGGAGTATGATACCGATGTAGCGTACAAAGCCGAAGAATCGGCCATCGGCGAAGTATGGCGACCTTTTGAAGTGCTCCCGCCGGTATTCGTCGAGTTCACCGAGTCGTCTTATCTGGTCACTTCCGGCCACTGTCCGGTCACCCTGCGCGTAAAAGCCGGGCGCGACAACGTGCATTGTAAAATATTTCTCGGCAGCCCGGCGGGTTGGCCCAATGCATACGATGCCGGTCAAACGGAGTTCGATCTGAACAAAAAGGGTGAAACGCGTGAGGTCACATTCGATTTGCAGGCTTCTTCGGGCCCGGATGAAGTAACGCTGACGGCCTCCGCACAAATCGGGAATATTGCCTATCCTTTCAGCCTGATTCCGATCAAATACGATCATATTCCCCAGCAAAGCGTACTGCTGCCCGCGACGGCCCACGCCGCCCGCATGAACCTGCAGGTTTTGGCAAAAAATGTCGGGTACTACATGGGCGCCGGCGACGAAATTCCGAAAGCATTGCACCGCATGGGTTGTAACGTGACGCTCCTTGGTGACAAGGACATGGACCCGGAAAATTTGAAAAAATTCGATGCCATCGTAATCGGCATCCGCGCTTACAACACAAAGGAAGACCTGAAATTTCACCAGGCCAAACTGTTCGAATACGTGAAAAACGGCGGCACGCTGGTGACGCAGTATAATACCAACAATGAACTCGTTCTCGATCAGCTGGCGCCGTATCCGATGAAACTGTCGCGCACACGCGTGACCGATGAAAACGCCGAAATCCGGCTCCGCCTGCCCGACAACGAAGCATTGAACACCCCCAACAAGATAACGGCCAAAGATTTCAACGGTTGGGTGCAGGAGCGTGGGCTCTATTTCCCGGGTGAATGGGACGCGGCTTTTGAAGCGCCGCTCTCCAGCAACGATCCCGGCGAAGCACCCGCCGACGGCTCACTGCTGGTGGCCAAATACGGCAAAGGTTACTATGTGTACACCGGTCTTTCGTTCTTTCGCGAGCTCCCGGCCGGCGTACCCGGCGCCTACCGGCTGTTTGCCAACCTGATCTCGCTCGGAAAGCAACAGCCCTGACAGACAGGTATTTGTTTGTTTAGAGAAGATTGGCAGGATGTACACAATATGGTTTTACGAAATGCCGGTGAAGATGGCAAAATAAAATCCCCGGCAGTGCCGGGTTTTGACTGATTATTTGATTCCAGGTTATTGATAATCAATAACAAACTCATCACTCATCACTCATCACTACCCAATCCTGTCCGTTCACCCACACCGATAACGTGTCAAAACTCAGCGAAAAAACGGAAACCGGCACCCGGGCAAACCTGCTTGCCCGGCCCGTTTTTTTCCCGGAGCGATTCATGTTTGAGAAAATTATTTTTTCCCGAATACCAGCCGCCGACGGCCGCTTCCATTCGGTGGCAATGGACCTGACATCCCGTGCGCTTTTTTGCTCCTGCCCTTTTTTCCCGAAACCCTGCGTACATGCGCTGGCGCTGAGTGCCATGTATGCGCGTGAAGGCGAATCTTGTTTTACCCGCATCGATGCGCTGCCGGATTGGGCCACGGCATTGATCTCCGGTCTCCCTGCAGGCCGTGGCCGGCAGACCGGCCCGCCCGAAGACCGGGTAGCGACGCAGGCACAGCGTCGCTTTGAACGGCTCGAGCGCGCCGCCAACGGCTTTGAAGACCTCGAAGCCTGGCTGCTCGACACCATACGGCGCGGACTGGCCACCGTCGTTTCGGAGGACCCGCGCTGGTGGGAAAACATTGCGGCGCGCATGGCAGACGCTTCCATGCCGGGTCTCAGCCGCAGTTTGCGCCTGCTCGGACAAATTCCCGCTTCCGACCCCGACTGGGCTGCCAAAACGGCTGGCGGTCTCGCCGAATGCTACCTGGCAGTGCGCGCCTTTCGCAAACGGGATACGCTGCCCCGCGACCTGGCTTTCGATCTTCAGAATTTTGTCGGCATAGCCGCAAAAAAAGAAAACGTGCTGACATCCGGGGAACGGCAGCATGACGTATGGGCAATCGTCGGCCAACTGGAAGAGCCGCTGGAAGACAAACTGGCTCTGCGGCGCACCTGGCTGGCCGGCGGCAAATCGGGGCGCATGGCTCTTTTGCTGGATTTTTCCTTCGGCGGCGCAGGCTTCCCCCCCGGTTTTATGCCGGGAAGTATCCAGCAAGGCACACTGGCCTACTACCCTTCCGCCTTCGCACAACGCGCGCTGCTGCTGGATGACTGGACGGAACTGCCAAAAAAGGTGGAAAAACTGCACGGATTTGAAGATTTTGACACTTTTGCAAACGCTTACGCAACAGCATTGGCAAAGCAGCCCTGGTTGCCGTATTTTCCGGCAGTTTTCAGCGCAGCGACTGCGTGCCGGACGGGCAGCCGGTTCGTTTTTATGGATAAAAATGGAAAGTCTTTGCCGCTGAATATCCCGGACGACGCCGGCTGGCGGCTTGTCGCACTCGGCGGCGGCCACCCGCTCGCGTTGTTTGGAGAATGGGACGGTTCTTCATTCCGGCCATTGGCGGCTGTAGCGGAAGGCAGGTTTGTAGCGTTATTTCGTCAATGAGCGTCGTGACGACCGACAAAAACAACAAAAACATGAAAGCAACCATCATTGGCGGCGGTATTATTGGCCTCAGCACCGCGTATTTTCTGAACGAAGACGGATGGGACGTCACCGTGCTTGAAAAAGGCGATTTGACGGATAATTGCTCCTTCGGCAACATGGGTTACCTGTCGCCTTCGCATTTTGTGCCGCTCGCGGCGCCGGGTATTGTCAGCCAGGGTATCCTGTGGATGTTCCGGCAAAAAAGTCCTTTCTACGTACGCCCGTCTCTGCGTTGGGACCTCATCGACTGGGGTCTGAAGTTCGTCCGGGCCTCCACGCAAAAGCACGTGGAACGCAGCGCCCGTCCGCTGGTTGATCTGTTGTTGCTGTCCAAACACCTCACTGCAGATTGGCAAAAAAGCGGTCTTATGTCGTTCGAATACAGAGACGACGGCTGCATCATGTACTATCAAACGGCCAAAAAGGAGGCGGAAGAACTTGAAAACGCCCGCATGGCCGAAGACCTGGGCTTGAAAGTGGAAATCCTCGACAGAGAGCAATCGCAGTCGCTTGAACCCGATCTCAGGCCCGACGTGCGCGGCGGCGTCTGGTTCAAAGACGATGCGCATTTGCATCCCAATACGCTGATGAAACAGCTGCCGGCCCTGCTCGAAAAACGCGGCGTGAAAATCCTGAAAAATGCAGAAGTCGTTGATTTTCAGAAAGAAAACGGAAAAATCATATCGGTCGGATATCGTATTGGCAGTCCCGATTCGGGTGAGGCCGTCAATACGCTTACGTCCGATCTGGTCGTGCTGGCCGCCGGTTCCTGGTCGCCGAAGGTTGCCAAAATGACCGGTGAATATATCCCGCTGATGCCCGGCAAAGGCTATTCGATGACCGTGGATACCCCGCGCCAGTTGCTTCGATATCCCTGTATTTTGCTGGAAGCAAAAGTGGCGCTGACCCCCTGGGCCGGGAGCCTTCGCATCGGCAGCACCATGGAAATCGGTGCGCTCAACGACCGCATTTTATTTCCCCGCGTGCAGGGTATCCTCGAGGCCGTGCCCAAGTTCCTGCCAGGTTACGAGGACGATCCCGTTTTTCGTGAGCTCGCCGATTTTGACAAACTGAAAAAAGATATCCGGAAAAAAGTGTGGTTCGGTTTCCGGCCCGTTTCAGCCGACGGCATGCCTTATATCGGCTTTGCCAAAAAGACCGGCAACATGATCATCGCTACCGGGCATGCCATGCTCGGTCTCAGTATGGGCGCAGGAACCGGGAAACTGGTAGCGGAGCTGGCCGGTGGCAAACCGGCAAGTATCGGGATGGCTGCCTTTGATCCGAAAAGGTATTGAATTGTTGCATTGCTTTATTGTTGCATTGATGCATTGTTATACACCGGGTCGGCGGGTTTTGATTTTGATGTACGACGATGGATGGATTTGTAAACCAGTCGACACGTGGCATACAGAACCTAACAGTCCGGCCAATTAAACAATGCAACAATGAAGCAATACAAACAATGAAGCAGTGCCTACTTCCCGTTCTTCACGAGCCTGTTATTTTCATCGGGGAACAGGGCGATGGGCCGGAAGGTTTTGGCTTCTTCCGGCGTCAGGAGTGCGTAAGATATGATGATGACGACATCGCCTACCTGGACGCGCCGCGCGGCCGCGCCGTTGAGGCATATCACCCCGCTGCCGCGCTCGCCGCGGATCGTGTAGGTCTCGATGCGCTCTCCGTTGTTGTTGTTCACGATCTGCACTTTCTCACCCTCGATGATATTGGCCGCTTCCAATAATTCTTCATCGATGGTGATGCTGCCAATGTAGTTCAGATCGGCCTGCGTAACGCGTACGCGGTGTATTTTGCTTTTGAAGACTTCTATCAGCATGATTTTTCTCCTTCCGGCTTGTTTCGACGGTAAAACAGCCGAAAGTCAATTCGGGTTGCAAAAGTAGTGGCCTCTGCCGACCCGACCAACAGCGATGCGAGAAAGTTTGGCGCGGCCGTTTCATCGCGACATTTACCGCACTTTGCCCAAGAGCAAATCAATTGAAAAACGGCCATGAAAAAGAATTTCATCGTAACGGCACTCTCCGGACAGGCAAAAAGCCTGAAAATTGAATAAACCCCTTTCAAAATCTCAGTTTCGGCGTACCTTTGCGGCTCTTTTGGAAAAACTGACCCGCAGGGTCAACGAACAACGGTCAAACACGCAATGCGCCGCACGAAAATCGCCGAACTCCTCCGCACGGAACCCACAGGCTCTGACATATTGGTAAAAGGCTGGGTAAAGGCCTTCCGCAACAACCAGTTTATCGCTCTCAACGACGGCTCCACGCCGCACAACCTGCAAGTGGTGGTTGACTTTGAACAATTCGACGCCGCTACGCTCGAACGTATCAGGTTCGGCGCAGCCATCGGCGCCCGCGGCGTCCTGGTCGAGTCGCAGGGCAAGGGACAAAAAGTGGAACTGAAAGCCTCGGAGATCACCATCTACGGCGATTGCAACCCTGAAGAGTTCCCGCTGCAGCCCAAGAAGCAAACGCTTGAATTTCTGCGCGAACAAGCCCACCTGCGCTTTCGCACGAATACTTTTGCAGCCGTATTCCGCATTCGCCACGCACTGGCATTTGCCATCCACAAGTTTTTCAACGACAAGGGATTCTTTTATCAGCATACCCCCATCATCACTGCCAGCGACGCCGAAGGCGCCGGGGAAATGTTCCGCGTGACCACGCTCCCCCTCGAAAACGCCCCCCGCACCGAAACCGGTGAAATTGATTTTGACAAAGACTTTTTCAAACGCTCCACCAACCTGACTGTGTCTGGCCAACTGGAAGCCGAACTGGCCGCCATGGCGCTCGGCGAAGTGTACACGTTTGGACCTACTTTCCGGGCGGAAAATTCCAACACTACGCGCCACCTCGCCGAATTCTGGATGATCGAACCCGAAGTTGCTTTCAATGACCTCACCGACAACATGAACCTCGCGGAAGATATGCTCCAGTACGTCATTCGCTACGCGCTGGAGCACTGTGCCGATGATCTGAAAATACTGGAAGACCGCCTGATCGAGGAAGAAAAAAGCAAGCCGCAGGACCAGCGCAGCGAAATGGCGCTGACCGAAAAACTGCGCTTCGTGACCGATAACCAGTTTGTGCGGCTTACCTATACCGAGGCCATCGACATCCTGAAAAACTCCAACCCGAACAAGAAAGGAAAATTCCAGTTTCCCGTGGAAGGCTGGGGCACCGATCTGCAAAGCGAACACGAGCGCTACCTCGTGGAAAAACATTTTAAAAAGCCCGTTATCCTGACCAACTACCCGGCTGTTATCAAAGCCTTTTATATGCGGCAGGACGACCCGAAAGACGGCGTGCCCGGCCCGACTGTGTCGGCGATGGATATCCTGTTTCCGGGCATCGGCGAGATCGTCGGCGGTTCGCAGCGCGAAGAGCGCTACGACCGGCTCGTGCAACGCATGCAGGAGATGCATATCCCTGAAAAAGAACTGTACTGGTATCTCGATACCCGCCGTTTCGGTTCATGCCCCCACGCGGGATTTGGCCTCGGCTTCGAACGTCTGGTGCTGTTCGTAACCGGCATGACCAACATACGCGACGTGATTGCATTCCCCCGTTTCCCGGGAAATGCCGAGTTTTAAACCGCTCATGCCGCCGCCTTCCGAACGATTTTTACCGTCCGACGGCTGCTTTTCGGGGCATCAGATAATTTTTTAAGAAAAAATTTTGTGGAAAAAGTGACCAAATCACTTGTATTCAGTCTAAACAAGCCCTTTTAGAGCAGAAAAGTCAAGTTTTTTTCCACACCCCCTTGCGCCGGGTATTAACAAAATCTTAAATTGCATCGAATTTCGAGACGAACACCCCCAAAACATTCGCATGCTACGGCTGTTATAATCCTCTTGCCGTTAATCCTGTTAACCCATTAATTAACTGTGGTTATTTGACTGTGACGCTATCCAAAAACTTCCCGGCACCGATCCTAACCCCGATGAATCAATCGAACAGCGTATTCCGAGCAGTCAGATTTTTTAACAAAAATTGGCGAATGAGCGATTTACACACAAATTTAACTCTCCCCTCCGACCCCAACAATTTATGCAAAGTAGAACCATTTGTACATGATGTAGCCACCCGATACAACCTTTCCCCCAACGTCCACGGGAACATTTTAGTAAGCCTTACAGAAGCCGTTACCAACGCAATTTTGCATGGCAACCAGGCCGACGGCAACAAATGCGTTTCCATTTCTTTACGCCGTCAGAAAGATGCCTTGTCCATTCGTGTTTCCGATGAAGGTCCCGGCTTCGACCCAACCAATGTACCCGATCCCACAAGCCTCGAATGCATCGAAAAATGCGGCGGCCGCGGCCTTTTCCTCATGCGTCATCTGAGCGACGAATGCAGGTTTACGCGCAACGGCAGTACGGTTGAAATGCGTTTTAAAATTGATTGAATTTCTCAAGATTGTTTTTTGATCGAGCCTCCGGAGTTTTGAAAAACTCCGGAGGTTTTTTTATCGACCCGTCATGATTTTCCCGGAATCGCCCGAACAACCGGAACAATCCATTTCTTTCTTCTTTGAAGACGTCGCGTTCGAGCTTCCGGACGAACAATCGCTGCAGGCATGGCTCCTGTCGGTAGCCGAAGCGGAAGGCAAGCCCATTTGGGAAATCGGCTACATTTTCTGCTCCGACGAGCACCTCCGCGGCATCAACGTCGAGTTTCTCGACCACGACTATTACACCGATATCATCACATTCGACTACAGCGACGACGCCCGGATGCAGGGCGAAATTTATATCAGTTCGGAGAGGGTGGCCGAAAATGCCGAAACAAACCGTGTTTCGTTCCATCACGAACTTTGCCGTGTGATGGTACACGGTGTGCTGCACATGGCAGGCTACAAGGACAAAACACCTGAAGATGAGGCGGCTATGCGGAATAAGGAAGATTTTTATCTGACGAAACTTCCCCTGTAACGCCAGCCTCCGGTTGGCTCGTCAGAGAATGAAAACATTCGTTGGCCAACCGGAGGTTGGCGTTACATGGAAGGCTTTACTTTCGTAAGTTTGCAGCATGTCAATTCAACTTTCCCTCCCGACCGCAATGGAACCCTTCCGCGAAGGGCTGCTCCAAACCCAGCTACCGTTCATCCGGGCCACCGCCCATCCCTCGCGCCAGACAAAGCCATGGGAAAGCAAGGTTGGCGGCCAGCCTTACCTGCCTAAAAGTGCTGTATGGCCCACCGCACCGGACGGACGGGAGCTCTTTTTCCTTGCCCAACTCAATTTTGGCGAAATGCCTTCGCTTACGCCCTTCCCCTCGCAGGGCATCGTACAGTTTTTTATCAACGACGACGACCTCTACGGCATGGATTTCGACGACGGAGAAAATCCGGATACATTTCGGGTCGTGTACCATGCGGAAGTGATTCAGGATGAATCCGTTCTGCAGGCCCCGCCGGCAATGCTGCGCGACTACGATGATTTGCTGCCCCACCATCCGGATGAAACATACCCTCTTACATTCGAACTCGCCGAAGAGGTGGCAGCCATGACCGATTACCGGTTCTACCAGCGCTTCGGCGCCGATTTTTTTCAGCAATTCGGGGCAAAGGAATGGGATGTGATGGATGATTTCGGCAAGGCTGTACGTCCGCAGGGACACAAAATCGGCGGTTACGCATACTTTACCCAGGACGACCCACGCCGGGCCGAAGACCCCATGCTGCTTCTTTTCCAACTCGATTCCGACCAGCTCATGGATCTCATGTGGGGCGATATGGGTGTCGGGCATTTTTTCATCCGGGAAAAAGACCTGGTGGCCCGGGATTTTTCCCGGGTGTTGTACGATTGGGATTGCCTGTGAGTTGTGATTGCTTCATTGCCTGGATTGTTTTATTGACACCAATCTGCTCCCACGAGTAGCAAATGTGGCGAGGGCGTTCAGAAATCTGTGTCAATTCTCCTTTTCCACTCCCGACCCCTGAAGGGGAGTACATTTCGTTGAATACTTAATTCATTGAAAATAAACCAATTATTTAGATTTTTGTGATATACTCCCCTTCAGGGGTCCGGGGTGAAAAAAAATAAACACTCCCAATGTGGCAATGCACCAGCAGAACAATGCGGCAATCATAGCAATGAAGAAATCACAACAATGAAGCCTCCACGACGTCCCTGATTTCCTTGCCAGGCGGATGCAGAATCCCCTGAATGCCAACCTGTTTGGCCGCCGCTATATTTATTTCCAGGTCGTCGAAAAAAACGGTTTCTTCGGGTACAAGTTCGGCGTCGGCCAGGGCGTACTCGTAAATTTCGCGGTCGGGTTTGCGCAGCCGGATCAGGTGCGAGTAGTAGACCGCGTCGAAATAGCGCGTCTGAAAATCCTGTATGCCGTGTTCCTGCACCATATACGCATCGATCCAGGACGCGTGAAGGTCGTTTATATTGCTGAGCAGGAACACTTTATAGCGTTGGCGCAGCCGGAGCAGCATATCAAACCGTTCTTTCGGCATGCTGATAAAAATAGAGTTCCAGGCGGAGACGATCTTTTCCCCCGGGAGCGGGGGATCAGCCGCAAAACGGAGGCTATCTACAAATTCTTCCGTGCTGAGTCCGCCGGTTTCATAAAGTTCAAACAGCCGGTCGCGCCGGAATTTTGCACGGGCAGCTTCGAATTGTTCTCCGAAATGTTGTCTGAATTGGCGTTCGATGGATGGCAGGTCGAGGTCGAAAAGGACGTTTCCGAAGTCGAATATGATGTTCTTTACTGATTGCATGACCCCGCAAAGGTCAATGTTTCCGGCAAAATATCGTTTTAAAACTGCCCTCCAAATAATGCCACTGCCGACAGAATCCGTACCTTTGCGGTGCTTTAACCAAATTATTGTCAACAAGTAAAAGACAGGGGCGTCAAAGGTCAGCGAAAGAAAACCGATTCTGTCATTTTCCTCGCGGCTCACACAATCCTTACCTTTATCACACATGGCTCGCGTAGAACTTGTGATGCCCAAGATGGGCGAAAGTATCATGGAGGCCACCATTCTCACGTGGCGTAAAAAACCGGGCGACCGCGTCGAACTAGACGAACCCGTACTCGATATTGCCACCGATAAAGTGGACAGCGAGGTGCCATCTCCCGTAGCGGGTGTGCTCGTCGAGGTATTGTTCAAGGAAAACGACGTGGTGTCCATCAATACACCCA
Organism: Bacteroidota bacterium; assembly: GCA_029781095.1. Classification (GTDB taxonomy): domain Bacteria; phylum Bacteroidota; class Bacteroidia; order Chitinophagales; family Saprospiraceae; genus M3007. The sequence goes on along the minus strand of JAKOXM010000302.1, from coordinate 7,472 downwards.
TCGCCATCATCGAGACAGAAGCCTCCAACGCCCAACCGGCCGCATCGCCGGCTGTCAGCCAGCAGACGCCCGTCAACGGCAAGCAGGAGACACAATCGCAGGTACCATATGTGCCCGCGGCCGTATCCGCGGCCGGCAATCGTCCGCTGACGGCACAATCGGAAGGTCGCTTTTATTCGCCGCTTGTACGCACTATTGCGCAGGCTGAAAATATCGGCCAGGCCGAACTCGACCGTATTCCCGGTTCCGGACAGGAAGGCCGCGTGACGAAAAAGGATATTCTGGCCTATGTGGCCAACCGCGGGAAAGCCACTGCACCCGGCAATGGAAGCCAGCAACAGACTGCCCCGTCCGTCGTCAGCCGGCAGCCGGCAGCCGTTACGGAAGGCAACGTAGAGATCGTGGAAATGGATCGCATGCGCAAACTCATTGCCGATCACATGGTGATGAGCAAACACACCAGCCCGCACGTGACCTCTTTCGTGGAGGCCGACGTAACGAACCTCGTGAACTGGCGCAACCGCATCAAGGACGAATTCAAGAAAAAATACGGCGAAAACATCACTTTTACGCCAATTTTTGTGGAAGCCGTCGCCCGCGCGCTACGCGACTTCCCGATGGTCAACGTATCCGTGGACGGCACGAGCATTATTGTCAAAAAAGACATCAACATCGGTATGGCGGCGGCGCTGCCAAGCGGCAACCTCATCGTGCCGGTCATCAAAAATGCCGATCTGCTCAACCTCGCGGGACTCACCAAACAGGTGAACGACCTCGCCACACGTGCCCGCCAGAACCAGCTCAAACCCGAAGATATCCAGGGTGGCACCTTCACCCTCACCAACGTCGGCACCTTCGGCAACGTGATGGGCACACCCATCATCAACCAGCCGCAGGCAGCCATTATGGCCACGGGCGCGATCCGGAAAAAGCCGGCTGTGCTGGAAACCGAGTACGGGGACGTGATCGCCGTGCGCCAGATGATGTTTCTTTCGCTATCCTACGACCACCGCATAGTGGACGGGATGCTGGGCGGCTCCTTCCTGCGCCGTGTCGGCGATTATCTGGAGCAGTTCGACGCAAACAGGGGTATCTAGATTGCTGCATTACCAATTCGCCCCGTCGCGCCCGTTTGGGTGCGACGGGACGAATTTATTTTGGCGGTATTCACTCTACCTTTACAACACTCTTCTCCAGCACCTCCTCGTAGTAGGCCTCGTATTGCGGCAGGATATTTTCGATATCGAATCGCTGGGCCTGGGCGAGGGCGTTGGCGCGGAACTGGGTCAGCATTTCCTCGTTTTGCAGCAATTGTATGGCGTATTTCGCCATTGCATCCACATTGCCGGGCTGGCTGGTGAAGCCGGTGACGCCGTGGATATTGATTTCGGGCAAACCGCCGCTGTCGGATGAAATAACCGGCACTTCGCAGGCCATGGCTTCCAGCGCCGCGAGGCCGAAACTTTCGCTTTCCGAAGGAATGATAAAAAGATCGCAGATAGCCAGCAGTTCTTCGATGGCGTCCTGTTTGCCCAGAAAACGCACTTCGTCGCAGAGGCCGATATCGCGGCACAGGCGCTCGGCATTCTGCCTTTCGGGACCATCACCGATCATCAGAAGTTTGGAAGGCACGTTTTTGTAAACTTTTTGAAAGATGCGGATAACATCCTCCACCCGTTTCACTTTCCGGAAATTGGATGTGTGGGCGATAATGCGTTCGCCATCAGGGGCTATGATCTTTTTAAAATGCTCTTTATTGGTTTTCCGGAACCTTTCAAAATCGATAAAATTGTAAATGACCCGGATGTCCCGCTGGATATTGAAGAGCCGCAGCGTGTCGTTTTTCAGGTTTTGAGACACAGCCGTGACGCCGTCGCTTTTATTGATGCTGAATTCGACCACCGGCGCAAAAGCGCGGTTGTTTCCTACGAGGGTGATATCGGTGCCGTGCAATGTAGTGATCACCGGAACGTACCGCCCCTGCGAAAGCAGTATTTTCTTAGCCATATACGCTACTGCGGCGTGCGGAATGGCGTAATGTACGTGCAGCAGGTCCAGGTTTTGGTACTGCACGACATCGACGATGGTGGAGGTCAGTGCCGTATCATAAGGCGGGTATTCAAAAAGCGGGTAATCCTCGCTGTCCACCTCGTGGTAGAACACATTTTCGTGGAAATGGGCCAGCCGCACGGGACGGCGATAGGTAATGAAATGCACTTCATGGCCTTTCCGGGCGAGCCCCAGGCCGAGTTCGGTGGCAATTACGCCGGAGCCGCCGTAGGTGGGGTAACAAACAATGCCGATTTTCATGTTTTACACTTTTATTTGGATATCCGGAGATAACGATGCCGAATAAACAACGAAAGTCGGGAATAGGTCGAATTTTCCGACAAAAGTGAGGTGAATCGGCATTCAACGCGCCGTAATGCCGCCGCGACAGGGGTGTTCCCGGCTATCAAAATGCGTCAATGCTTTTTTTCTCCCCGGAATTTTTTTTCTCCGGCCTCTACCGCCAGGTCGAGGTGATTGGTAGCCGGCGGAATGGGGCAATTGTACCCGTCGCTGTAGGCACACCAGGGGTTATAGGCTTTATTAAAATCGACCGTCAGTATATTGTCGCTGCCGATATCGCCGAGACGAAGATCGAGATAACGCCCGCCGCCATAGGTGGAATCATCGTTGGTGGAGTCATTAAAGGGCAAAAACAGGTAGTCGTAATACTTTTGCGAGGTCAGAAACCGGATATTCTGGTACAACTGCAAACTGTATGTTTTACCCGATTTTTCAAAGTATATGGTGCCGTATTGCCGGTATTTGGCGCTTCGGCCGCTGTACGAGGGCATATCGAAGGGTTCGGTATCGGGCGTGCGTTCGAATCGCGCGGCAATTAGCCAGGATGGATCGGGGCTGAAAAAATCGAGCAGCGCCGTGTCCTGTTCGGTTAGGGGAGAACGAGTTTCGATAACGAACTCTTCTTTGTAATGTTCGCGGTGCCGCGCAATTCCGGAAGTAAAAGCAGTATCGGTTTTTTGTGCGACAAGTACAACGAGGCTGGTAAGAAGGCAGACGGTAAGGAGTAAAATACGAAGCATAAAATAGTATTAAACGATGATCGACTGATTAGGAAGAACAAAAATAGTACAGCATGTGGCAAAACCCAGCCATTTCCTTTCCAAATACTTGCTGATCGTAAATACATGCCTTCATTGCGCTCAGGTACCCGGACATATCAAATTGATAAAATCCACTTTGGTCTTTTGCGCCAATTCTGCGTCAATTCTGTCGATCAGAGATTTCCGGGTACTTATTCCCGCCGGATCGCCTCTACCGGGTCAAGCCTGGCGGCTTTCATCGCCGGATAGGTGCCGAAAACCACACCCACCAGCACGGCAATTACCGAAATGGTGCTGAATGTATTCCAGGTGTACACCGCCTTGAACGATAATTCCGTGAGCGCATTGATAACTGGCACTATAACCATCGTGGCCAGGATGCCGACCAGCAAGCCCAAAAGACTGCCAAAAACGGAGATGCTGATGGATTCAGCCAGAAACTGGCGCATGATATCGCGGCGTTTTGCGCCTACCGCTTTCCGGATGCCAATTTCAGCGGTGCGCTCCTTGACAGAGATCAGCAGAACGTTCATCACGCCTACGCCGCCTACAAGGATGGAGATGCCCACGATAAGCCCCATGATAATGCGAAACAACCTGAATCCCTGTGCGCTTTGCCTGACCCGAAAATCGTTTGTAAGCACCTTGAAATCGCCGCTTTTTCCCGGGAAAATGTCATTTATTCTGCTTTCTACCGCTTTTTTGAGTTCTTCAACGTGCTCTACGGAAGCCGCTTCCACGAAGCAGCCCGGCGGATCCTGTTGTAACTCCGCCTCGCTCAAAAGGGTAAGGGGCACGTATATCTCCGGCGTCGGGAATTCGGCTGATGATTTGACGATTCCGACCACCGTGAGGGTCCGGTCTTTGATCTGCAGCGTTTTGCCGGTCAATTCCGCGTAGCGGTCATGGCCCAGTATCTGGCGGGCCAGATACTGGTTTACAATGGCAACACGTTGCTGTCCCGATATATCTTCCGCAGTGAGGTTTCGACCGGCTGCGAATTCCATCGTTTTGCCCATTTCGTCCGTCATGGCGACCATCATGGCGCCGGCGGGCCCGGCATTATTGTCGGTCCGGATCTCTACCGGCGTCCGGGTCGTGGCAAGGGTCGACCTGGAAACATGCTGCAGGCCGTTTAGCAAACGGGTGTATTTCTCGTAATTGAAGTAAGCAAAAGAGTCTTTTTTTATTCTGACATCCCCTACGTTCCTGAACTTTTCGGTGCTGATGATGACTGTGTTGAGGCTGGTGGTGTTTGTGATCTGGTCCCGGGCATATTTCTCGAGGCCGTCAATAAATGACAGTATAGACACGAGGGCGGCGACGCCGATCACGATGCCGAGGATGGACAACAGGGTATGGAACAGGTTGGACCGGATATTCTGGATCGCCAGCGAGAAGGAAAGGACCGTTTTTTTCAGCATTGTCAGACAGGGTTGGAGGTGCGGCAAACGAAAATCTCTCCCGAAGAACGGGAAATGCTGCTTTTTAGTGACCCTATTCGATAAATGTGGGCAAAATATCTACGGAGTCTCCTTCAACAACCCTTCCAGATAATGCTCCCGTATTCCGAATCCGGATTTTAATGCGGCCACTTTTTCAAGCGCTTCGTCGCGCCGCTGTCCGCCGGTCGTCGAGCGGCCGGCTTCAATCGCGGTAATCATTACATTTTTTGCGGTATGCTCCGTCGATATGAATTCGAACACATTGGTTTTGTAGCCATTGGCTTCGAGCAGCAGCGCCCGGATGCCGTCGGTCACGATCTCGGCCTGGCGTTCTTCCAGGATGCCGTGCCGGAGCACAGGGGCAAGTTCGTTATGCGCATCCATTTCCCTGCGTATCTGTTTGTGGCAGCACGGCGCCACGATGACTATACCGGCCCGGGCGTGTATGCCTTTCGCGAGAGCGAGGTCGGTTGCGGTATCGCAGGCGTGCAGGGCGATGAGCACGTCGAGGCGTTCGGGACGGTAGTCGTTGATATCTGCTGCGACAAAATGCAGGTCGGAGAAACCAGCCGAAACGGCCGTTTTATTGCAAAAATCGACCAGGTTCTGCCGGAGTTCGATGCCTGTTACCCGGATATCCAGCCCCAGGTTGTTGCGCAGGAAATCATACAGGGCAAAGGTCAGATAGCCTTTACCGCTGCCCATATCGGCGATTTGGGCGCCGGGCGGCAATGGATGCGCCCGCAGCAGGCTTTCAATGATTTCGAGGAATTTGTTGATCTGCTTCCATTTATCCTGTGCGGTCGGCAGCACTTCTCCCTTCGCATTCGTGATGCCGAGGGCGTGCAGCCAGGGGGCCGAGGGAGCGATCAGGCGATGCTTTTCCCGGTTGTGCGATGTGTCTGCAGGAGTATCGCGGTGTGTTTTTTTCGAAGTCAGGGTAGCTTCTCCCGATTTTGAAAAATGCAGGCTGTACGTGTGGTCGGAGGTGAACAGGTCGGCAGACAAAAATCCTTTGCCCAGCCATTCGGAGAGGTAATCCAGAGCGGCCTGCAGATCGAGATTTTTGACTTCGTCGCGTGTTTTATACCGGAAAGTAAAGGAAACAAACACGCCCTTTTTCAGTGATACCGGGCGCAGGTAAACATTTTTCAGATCGGCGGGAGCAGCTGCCGCCGGCCTGCTCAAGGTACACTTGAGGAATTGGCCCGATTCGAAGGCCGTACGAAAAACGGAAATAAATTGTGACAAGGCCATTGATCAGCGGTTCGCTTCCCGGCGCATCTGAGCGCGCCGGCGCAGTTCCTCTTCGATGATGCGCCTGGTGTATTCGAGTTCGCCCCGGCTTTCAAACCGCTTTTTTTGCCAAAATACGATCACCAGAAAGGCTGCAAAACTCAAACCGGCAACACCCAATGCGCCAAAGGCTAACCACTTGAATGACAAAAAGTTGGCGACGAATGCAAGCAGCACCCAACCGGTAGCGGTGCTGCCCAGGACCATAGCGAATCGCTGTCTTCCCCTGAATATGGCAAGTCGTTCGCGCGCGACGGCGTGCATCTCCATAAGATGGTCGGCCCCAAAATGCGCCGGGCCGAGCTCTTCGAGCAGGCGGAAATCGTCATTGGCCTCGCGTTCAAGGCGTTCGAGCGGTGACTCCTTTGGTGTGCGGCGAAACATATTCAGCGTCGGCGAAAATTATGGCAAAAATAGTGCATACAATACCGCAAAACAATCAATCGGGTAAGATAGTTTGAAAACACCCTGTTGCAGATATTGTTGCTTGCGGCAGCGGGCAGGAGATGATCGCTGAATTGCACGCCATTGGAAAGAGTTGTTTTTGTTCGCCCAATCAAAATGAGGCCGCCCCGACAGGGAACGGCCTCATGATACATAATTTTGGCCTGAAGGGGATGACGCTATTCGCAATCGGCAGATGTGACCTGGCAGCATGAGCCGACCCTTACGATGCAAAATGTGGCCGAGCCATGTGCAGGAACCGAATATCCGCCGGTTATTGGGCAAATTCCGGAGTTTCCGGCAACAGTAAAACCAACCGATCTTGCACTATTGGTATCGTTTATAAGAGTAAAACAACTGCTCAACATTGTGGTTGTGTAGTTACTAGACTCGATAGGGCCAATGCGGTCATACGCTGATGAGCAACCTGTACATCCCCCCACTCCGAAGTTATAGTTTCCACAAACATACAAGCCTGCCGCTCCGCCGATAGTTACAGTGTTGCTACACAAACCCCTGTCTGCAACACCTTCATCCGTCACTGGAACCGGATCTTTTATGGCAATCGGGGCATTCTGATTTTCAGAATCTTTCAAACAGGCAGCGAAAACAGCCATAAAGCCCAATGCAATGGCGATAGAAAACAAAATGTCTTTTTTCATAATCGAGAAATATTTGAGTGGTTAACTGAATCTGACCCGGGACCGGAATAAGCGAGGTACATATTTTCCTGATGAATGCATTTCACAAATGATATGGGGCGACATTGCAAAGGTGTCGCCGCAGGCTTACTCTTTCTGCGACATATCATGCCAGATCACGCCAGCTTGTGCCATCTTGTGCCACACGGTCAGGCATCAATCGCGACCGGAACAAAAAAGGGCGCCCGAAAGCGGGCGCCCCGTGAAATACTGCGGCTTCGGATCAGCCGTTGTCGTACCGGAATATCTCTCAGAAACCATCTGCAATCTCCTTGCGAGACGGGTTCCCAGGGGCTATTTGCTGGAAAATGGCGTATTATCGCGTTTTACATACCACAATGTCGTGGCGGCAGGGCTCCAGACGCTGGAATTTGAATGGGTGGAAGATTTTATCGTGCGATACAAAAACGCACTGGAACGCACTTATCGCGACAGTTCCTACAGTTTCAACCTGGCAAGGCTCGAGTTCAAAC
>JAKOXM010000265.1 GCA_029781095.1 Bacteroidota bacterium | reverse complement strand
TCTGATCTGTATGCGTTGGTAAAAATTCGGTCCGCAGATGTCGATATGGCGGTATTCCAACCGTCCGTTTTTGTCGTAATCGTATCCCGTCACAACCTGGCGGGTTGCGTCGTATTCATATTCAATTTTAGAATACTGCTTTCCGTTTTGGTCATAAGACACGTATGATTTGGTGCGGCCGTTCGGGCCGATGGTCTGTACGTGCCGCGCCTGACCGACCACCGAATCGCCTTTCAATTGCCTGGCGGTCACAATACACTGGCTGTAGCCGAGGCGGGCGATGAGCGTGTCGGGGCTGTCGGTTTGGGCGGTGGCGTGAGTGGCGGCGCCGAATGCCAGAATAACAGCGCAGAGCCAGGTGGGTATCATCATGTATCTGCCCCAAAATGGCGTTTGGACGAAAAACCGGCAATTGCTGAAAGGAACCATTTGGGAAATATTCTTCATTGACAAGGTCATTCCTGCTTCGGCAGGGTTTGCACGTATGCCATCAGCAGCGTGCCCGCGAGGCCGAGCGCCTGTACGCCGAAAAAAGCGATGTTTACGGGTTTGCCCATAAAAGCTTCTTCATTTGCGAATACCCATGTTTCACCAAACAAGGCAAAGAACAGTACCCCCGCCATCCCGACGAAAAGCAGGTGATAAGCGATGGGCACCCAGCCGTAGCGTTTTTGTCGCATTGCTGCGAAGGCAAGCCACAAGACCCCGGCAACCGGTACGATCAGGTAAGCAGCAACATCCCACCAAGTCCAATGATCCAAGGAATCGATATCCAGCTTCAAACCTTTACCCGCCGCTGTGGTGCCGACGGTTACTGTCAGCGCAGCGAGAAAGTAACGGAATGACAGGTACGGCGTAGGAAAAAGCAGCAAGGCAAGCAGGCATAAATAGCACAACAGCACGCGCCAATGCCGGAAGATGATCCATTCATTCAGATACAGCCGGGCGTGTCGGACTGAACGAATGGCATTTTCCATTGTATAGATATAGGCCGGACGGATGAATGCGAAGGTGCCACTTTGCAAGGTCTCATCTACAATCGGGATGCCATAGCGGGCAGGAATTGACTGGCTCGGAGGACTTGCATGTTCTTTTGTATAATGACTCCGGTAATCCGATCGATACGACCGATCTGACAGATACAACCGATCCGATTTATCTAACAGAAACGACCGATCCATCCGATCCAACCAATCCAATCGATCCAACAGATACGACCGATACGACCGATCCGACAGATGCGACAAATGCGATCGATACGACAGAAACGATAGATCCGACAGATACAACCGATCCGATTTATCCAACAGAAATGACCGATCCGATTTATCCAACAAATACGCCAGATCTGGCAGATACGCCAGATACGCCAGATACGACCGATCCAGCAGATACGACCGATACGACCGATACGACCGATAGGACTGATACGACTCATCCGACAGATACGACAGATACGACCGATACGGCTCATCCAAAATCAGGCTGTCCCAAAAATAATTGTTATACCGATTTGACAAAATATGTTCCTCACCACGCCAAAGTTTCTTAAAATCAAGCTCCCGTTGCTCCCAGAAGGATGTATCCGGTTTTTCTGTATAATTGTCCGAGTCCCGAAATAGTGCGCCGAACAGGAAGAAATCATTTCGATCCCAGGCATCGATATCGGCAGTATCTATAAAACCGTAGGCAACGTGTGTGATCGTGCCGATGCGAAAAGCCGGAGCTGTGATACCAGTGATCACAAAAAGGCAAACCCCATACATGGCCAGCGTACTCAACACCTGCCACGGCCCGGCCCAAGGGAATCCCGACTGAAACTGCCTGTACCCCCAGTACGAAATACCAAGGCCCAGGAACAGAAGCGGCGCGATATAGAGCAATTCATCGCCTAAAATGACGGGTTTGATCGGATCGACCGCCCATTCCGTGAAATCCCTGTTGTGCAGCGGGTATAAAAATCCGGCTGCAAAAAGTAGCGGCGTCAACAGCAGCGCAAACCAAAGCACGTAATGCCCTTGTGTGCGCCAAGCTACCGGGTAGTACTCCAGCAGGTAGTCGTCGAGACGCCGGAGGAAGCCGGGTAAAAGGAGTTTTCTAAGCCGGGTTTTCATAAAATCTGGTTTTAATGGACCGGCTGATGTCGCGGTAGTAATGAATCGCGATTTGTCGCGCCGCAAAATGTTCCAGCAATTGGTTGCCGTTCAGTTCCAGCGGGGCATACACCAAATAGGTAGCGCCTTTCTTCAGAACCCTGCACGCCGGAAACCCGTCGAGGCTGCTTTCGAAGGCTTCGACCCCTAAAGAGCAACCGAACTCGAATACGTTTTGTATGCGGTCGGCTCCGATGGAAACCGTCGGGCCCAGGTTTTCAAGGCTGCCTTCGCGCATAAAGAGCATCTGGTCGGCCACGGCCTCCACTTCGTGGAGGTGCTGCGAACTGAGCAGGATGCTGAGCGGGAATTGCGCGCTTTCGACCACGTTTTTCAGGTCTTCGAGCACAGCTAGTTGCGCCTTCACATCGAGGTAAGCCAGCGGTTCGTCGAGGATCAGCAAGCGGGCATTCCAGACTAGGGCTTTGGCTAAAGCGAAGCGGAGCTTGTAGCCGCCCGAAAGCTGTGTCCACGTTTTATCCATGTGCTCAGCCAGGTCGAGGCGTTGGACTATGTAGTCCACCGCCTTACGGTTGGCGTCGCCGCGGACGCCGTGCAGGGATGCTTCGAAACGCAGGTTCTCTTCGAGTGAGCCGTGCCAGTGCGGGAGTTCCTGCGGGACGTAGGCGATTTGTTGTTTGATGGCCGGCCAGGAGTACTTTTCCTCCGGGTCGAAAAGTGGGTATTTGAGCGTGCCCTTGTCTGCAGCGAGGTCGCCCGCGAGCAGGCGGAGCAGGGTAGTTTTGCCGGTTGCGTTTTCGCCAACCAGACCGGCAATTTGGCCGAGGCGCAGTTCGAGTGCATCGATTTGGAACGAAAATCCAGCGGAATCGTAGCGTTTTTCGAGGTCTTTTGCCAAAAGTACGATGTTGTCCGGCGGCTCCGGAATATCGAATCCTTCCGGTTTGGATTGTATGATGACATCCAGCGCACTCAGGATAGAGATAGTAAGTTGTTGTTCCCTGCGCGCGCGTTCCTCCTTCGGATCGCGTTTTGAATTGTGGAACTCCTGGCTGCAAAGCACAGCCTCCGCCAGAAACCTGGGTTCGAATTCCCGGGCGAAATCGATGTACCGTTTGACGGCCTGTTCCAGGTCGAAAAGGGCCAGCAAGTCTTCAATTTCTTTGCGGCGGGCGACTATGTTTTTTGCGGAAGCCAAGTGGTCAGAGGTGATTTGAAAGCAAATCTACCTGTTTTGCATTTATTTCTTCCCAATAACTTACACTTCCAGGCTTTCAAATTATTTTATAATGGCGCCAGATGCTGACTGCGTTATCAATTTGGGGGCCGCAGGGTGTACGCATCTTTTCTAAACCAATAGATGACAAAATCACCAAATCCGTGAGACCGGACTGCCTCGCAGGTATGCATCCACTATGCTGTCTGTCGTGACGATGTACATGGATTCTTCCAGGCTTTGCGCTATTATCATGCGGTCGAACGGGTCGCGGTGAATGAGGGGAAGGGATTGATAATGAAGAATATGAGACATTTCCACAGGAAGGAACTGGATTCCATTGCTGGCCAACTCATTGGCAAATATTGCAAGATCAGTGTTGATCTTCAATTTGCCGATTCCAATTTTTATGGCCATCTCCCAAAAAGTGGCCACACTGACATGAATTTCGTTTCCAGCGGTTTCGAGCGCCGTTTTTGCAGAAGCACTCAATTCCGGGGCATCCTGATAAAACCAAATGGCCGTATGGGTATCCAAAAGCAGCTTCATTACATATACTCTTTGAATTCCTCCAGAGGTTCATCAAAATCGGGAGCCATAACGATCTTGTATTTGCCAAAGCCGGCCTTTGGTATTTTTCGCGCGGACTCTTCATGCAATTGAGGGACCTCGTCTTTCAGTTTTGTGTTTTTCAAAAACAGAATAAAATCAACCACTTGCGCTTGCAGGTGCTTAGGCAATGAATTGAACTCGCGAAGCAGTATTTCCGTAGCCATTGTGTTTCAAAATTTTATACAAAAATACACAAACAGCGGGTAACAACCAACCCAGTTTATTACCCGCTGCTTGTATGACGGAGATTAATCTTCACCTGTTTACACCTTCTTCGTCCACCACTCCTTGATCTGCCAGCCTTTCAGGTACATGACCGGCAGTATAATCAGGGTGATGAAGGTCGCGAAGCCCAGACCAAATACGATCGTCCACGACAACGGCCCCCAGAAGGCCACGGAATCTCCGCCGAAATAGATCTTCGGATCGCCGTGGGTGAGCAGGTTCTCGAAATCGATGTTGAAGCCGACAGCCAGCGGTATCAGGCCGAGAATCGCGGCAGTGGCCGTGAGCAGTACCGGCGTCATACGGATACGGCCTGCTTCGACGATCGCGTCGTGCACGGGTTTGCCTTCGGCTCGCAACACATCGGTGAATTCGACGAGCAGAATGCCGTTGCGCACCACAATGCCCGCCAGCGCCACAATGCCGACACCCATCATGATCACGGAGAAGTCCATATTGAAAATGGCCATACCGAGTAATACCCCGATGATGGAGAATACGACTTCGGTGAGGATGATCAGCGTTTTCCCAAAAGAGTTGAACTGGGTCACGAGTATGAGCAGGATCATGAAGAGCGAAATAATGAGTGAACGCCCAAGAAAATTCATGGCATCCAGCATTTCGGCATCTTCCCCTGCAAAACCCACACTCACGCCATCCTGTGGCGGAATATTGGCCAGGGCGGCTTTCACGGCATTGACTACCTCGGTCTGCTTCGGCTGGTATTCGGCCGTAATGTTGGACGACAAGGTAACCATGCGTTGCTGATCCTTGCGGCGGATACCGCCGAAGGTGTTGGTGTACTTCACTTCTGCCAGTGCCGCCATGGGTACGGATCGCAAGACACCGCCCATGTTCATGTCGCGGAATGTAATATTCAGGTTCTCGACGGCATTGATGTTCTCGCGCTGGTCTTTTTGCAGCCGCACATTGATCGGAATTTCGTCTTCGCCGTCGCGGTATTTACTGGCTTCCTTGCCGAGTATGGCCGTGCGGAATTCAGTGCCGATCTGTGCGGTGCTGATGCCTTCGCGGTTGGCGCGGTCGCGGTCGATCTGGATACTTATCTCGGGTTTAGAGACGATGAGGTCGCTTCGCAGTTCTTCCACGCCGGGTATAGACAGCGAGTCGAGATAGTGTTTTACGGCCGTCGACACGCGTGCCAGTTGGTTGAAGTCGTCGCCCCGGATCTCCACGGAGATCGGCTTCGGCGACGGCGGTCCGCCCTGCTCCTGGTCGACTGTAATTTCGGCGCCGGGAATGATACCCCGGGTGGCATCGCGGATTTTGTCCATCAGTGCTTTGGTGCTCACGCCCTTGCGTTTGCCGTATTCCACAAATGCTACGCCCACTTTGCCTTTGTTGGAAGTGGCAGAACGGTCGAACTGGTCTTCCGAGGCGTTCAGCGCCACGTTGGATATGACCGATTCGACAATGGGGTTATTCGGGCCGATGGTCTCCACTACTTTTTTCTCGATGATGCTCGTAAGCGAGTCTGTCACGTTCACATCGGTGCCGACCGGCATGTTCAGGTAGACAAAGATGAAGTTAGGGTCTGCTTTTGGGAAAAGCACAATATTTGCCTGTCGCGAGGCTGTGAGTCCCAGTGAGCCCATGAGCAGAACGCACATCGTGACCAACATTGCCCAGGGGTGACTCAGGGCAAATTCGAGAAACCGTCCGTACAGGTTCTGAATGGCGGGCCATGCTTTCGTCTGGAACCGGGCAACGAGCCCTTCGAGGACGTAGCGATACAGCACGATCAACAGGGCCAGCGTAACCATCAGATTGCCCATGAACAGGTTACCGTTGACGTAAAAATACAGGGTCGCGAGGGCATAGAGCACATACCCGGCTATGGTACGGCGCCGCGCTTTTTTCGGGTCTACTTTCACGGTATGGTCGTTGTCTTTTCGCATAAACCACACCGCAAATACCGGGTTGATGATGTAGGCCACAACCAGCGACGCCGTCAGGGTAATGATAATCGTGACCGGCAGGAAGTGCATGAACTTGCCAAAAATACCGCCCCAGAATACCAGCGGGAAGAACGGCGCCAGCGTAGTGGCGGTTCCCGACAACACAGGCAGGAATACCTCGCCTGCGGCCTTTTTGGCAGCCGTCACAATGTCCAGATCTTCGTCGTTGTATATCCGGTGTGTGTTTTCGATGACCACGATGGCGTCGTCGACCACAATACCAAGTCCCAGCAGGAAGGCAAACAGCACGATCATATTCAGCGTAAACCCGAAACTCGGCAGCACCAGAAAAGCGATGCACATGGATAATGGTACCGACATGGCCACGAATATGGCGTTGGTACCGCCCATGAAAAACATCAGTATGATCGTTACGAGGATGAAGCCGATGATGATCGTATTGATCAGGTCGTGCAGGGTAACGCGGGTGGAACGGCTCTGGTCGCCGGTGATCACGACTTCGAGGTTGGACGGGAAATCAGACTTTTTCATCTCATCCACGATCTCCTTGATCTTGTCGGACGCATTGATCAGGTTTTCGCCGCTGCGTTTGATCACGTTGAGCGCGATCACGTTTTTGCCATTCAGACGGCTGAAACTTTCCTGTTCTTCGTAACCCATTTTCACCTCGGCGATATCCTTGAGGTGCAGCATGGCGCCCGATTGCGAGCTGACGATGATGTTTTTAACCTGTTCTATGTCTTTAAAATCGCCTCGAATGGATACCGAACGCGTCATGCCGCCGATGTCGACGTTGCCGGCCGAGATTGTCAGGTTTTCGCCCGCGATGGCATTTTCAATATCCCGAAAGGTCAGCTTCGCAGCCGTCATTTTATACTTGTCCACGTTCACCTGCACTTCCTTGTCAAGGGTGCCTACCAGATCCACGCGGGTGATCTCGCGCATTTCTTCGATGCGGTCTTTCAGTTTTTCAGCGTAGTCTTTGAGCTTGTCGAGACTGAAATCGCCGGAAATATTGACGTTCATGATCGGGATCTCCGAGATATCGAATTCCGACACGGTAGGGTCTTCGAGCAGATCGGTGGGCAGATCGCGTTTGGCCTTGTCTACGGCGTCTTTCACTTTCTGTTTACAAACCACCACATCCAGGTTTGTATTGAACTCGACAATGACATTGGAAAAGTCCTGAATGGAATAAGAGGTTACTTTCTTGACCCCGTTGATACCTTTCAGCTGTTTTTCAATTTGCTTGGTCACCAGCTGCTCCATATCCGACGGCGAGGCGCCGGGGTAGATGGTAGAGACGAAAATCGTCGGTACGACTACGTCGGGAAACTGTTCCTTCGGCAGTGAATTGTACGACATAATACCGGCAAGCGTGATAATGACCGTGATGATAAAAATGCTTGTCCGGTTATCTATGGACCAACTGGTCGCTTTAAACTCTTTCATGGAAGATGTTTTAAAAGGCTACTGTTTCTCCGTTGTTGACATCCTGGAAGCCGGTGGAAATAGCAAAATCACCGATTTTCAGGCCGGATGTGATCTCTACCATACCACTGTAGTTGTACCCTTGTTTTACCGGTGCTTTCCGGGCAACCGCCTGCTTTTCGCCTGTTTTGTCGGCTAACATGATAAATTCACCATCCTCAGCGGTCTGAATATAGTTCACCGGAACGATGATGGCCTTCGGGTTCTGGTAGTCGATGATTTTCATAACGGCTACCATATTGGCGCGGTAGCCGCGTTCGGCAGGCAGCTTGCATTCAGCAGTGAATGTGCGGGTGTTGGGGTTGATGGTTGTGCTGACGTAGCTGACTTTTGTTGTAATCTCCTTGTTCAGATCCGGAAAGAAAACGACAACAGGATCGCCTTTGTGAACCTTCGATACGTAGGCTTCGGTTACCTCTCCGACTACTTTCAATTGACTGAGATTCGCGATATTGCACAACGGCATGCCGGGCGCGATTGCCTGGCCTGTTTTCAGGATAACGAGATCAACAGTACCGCTGATGGGCGAATATATCCGGGTCTGCCCCCAGCCTTCTTTCAGGGTGGCGATGCTGCGTTCCAGTCCTTCTTTTTGAGCCCTCGCCTGGATAAATTGTACTTCCGTGCCGATTTTCTGATCCCACAAGCCCTTCTGGCGATTGTAGATGTCTTCGGCGGTTTTGAGCTGGTTTTCGAGTTCGGCCAGTTGTTTCAGCATGACACCGTCGTCGATCTGGGCGAGGAGCTGACCTTTTTTTACGACATCACCGTTTTTCACGAGAACGCGTGTCAGCGTGCCGGCCATTTTTGCCGTAGCGGGTACGTTTTCTTCCGCATCCACTTTTCCCTGGAGGTCGATGTAGTGACGGAACATACCGGTTTTCAGTTCGGATATACCGACGGTTCTTATGCGCTGGGCACTGCCGGTATTGCCTGCTTCTTTCTCAAGAACGGCTATTTCCGCTTCGATCTTGGCTTTCTGATCTTTCAGTTCGGCCAGTTTAGCTGCTTTGTCGGGCGATTTGCCGCCGCAGGCGGAGAGCAGTGCGGCAACCAATGCAAGCGACAAAATTTGAAGGAGGCTTTTATTATTCATGGTGAAAATTGTTTTTAAACTATTAATTGTCAGTTAGTTATTTAGTTTCCGCCAAGGGCTTTCCTGACGACTGTTTTCGCTGCAAGGAGGTCGAACCGGGCTTGCATCAATAACTGCTGGGCGGAGTAGAGTTGTTGCTCGGCCTGGCTGATCTCAAAACTGGAGCCAACGCCCGCCTTGTATTTTTTCTGTGTCGTGTCGTAGATGCGCTGGGCCAGATCAAGGTTTTTTTGCTGGTTTGCGACGCGTTCGCGGGCGCTGAGGAATTGCCGCCGCGCATTTTCAACTTCGAGGGTGATGGCATTCTCGAGTGTTTGTTTCTGCAGGTCGAGGGTTTGGACACTGATTAGTGCCTGTTCCCGGCGCGCTTTGGCGACGCCGCCGTCCCAAATCGGGATGTTGATGGTTACGCCTGCTACAGCAGAGGGTATGAAAAACCATTTGTGGAAATTGGTGTCGGTTTTCTTGCCAAATCCACCTTGCCAGCCCGGCTGATATTGAATGAATCCGCTGATGGAAGGCATCCATGTTTTGCTGTTGAGTTCAATTTGCAGCGTACTCAATTCGCGCCCTTTCAGCAATTGCACATATTCAGCGCGATTCATGAAATTGGGTTCCGTCGTAAGGTCGGCGTCGGCGTACGTATCCAGCAGTTTTTGCAGGTCGTCCGACAGGTCTATTTCCTGTTTCACGGGCATACCCATGACCAGTTTGAGTGCGTTCACGACGATTTCGCGCTGCCGGACGAGGTTGTCGCGTTCGGAACGGAGGGTGGAAAGTGATAATTCGACCCGGTCCACGTCGAGCAGTTCCGCAAAGCCGGCCTGGTTGATTGCTTTCGTTTCGCCGAGCAGTTTTTCCAGATTAGCGATGTTTTTGTCGAGGATACCGAGGTTTTCAGTGATCAGCAGTGCCGGCAAATAGGCATCCGTGACGCTGTTGCGCAATGTCTGCCGGGTAACGGCCAGCTGCTGATTTACGTAGTCCCGGTAGTACTCGGAGGCTTTCACCGCGATACGATAGCTGTTACTGAAAAACAGTTGGTTGTAGGAGATGGAAGGGGTCAGGGAGTGGTACGCGCTGAAGGCCAGTTTTTCATCGCCCGGAAAACCGAGTGCGCTGGCCGGGATGCCCGGGCGCTGCAGAAAATACTGATAGCCTACGCCTGCCGAGAATTGGGGCAGACCGGTGGCGATATTTTCTTTCAGTTGCCACTCCGCATCCTTCGCCTGGAGCTGTGCCACTTTAATATCCGGGTGATTGCTATGGGCATAATCGATGCAATCGGAAAGGGACATGGTTGCCGGTTGTGCGCTTGCATAACGGGTTGTTATGAGCAACATCGCGCAGACCAACAGTAGTTTGTGTGAATAGTTAGGGTGCATGTCAGGAGGATTTTGCTTGCAGTTTTTTCAGACCTTTTTCGGATACGATACCGTGCAGGTAGTATAATAGAAATTCGCGGAACAGCGCTTCAAGGGGGTATTGGCCTCGGGGGAACCAGGATTCGTCAAAAATCATAAACGACTCGGCCACATGTATTTTGGCAACGACGTCGACGTTGAAATCATCTCGGTAAAGCCCTTCCTGAATACCCCGAACCAGATTTTCGCGCACGATCGAATGCAGATAGCCGCGCTGGTATTCCTGCATTTTGTCCCAGGCATCGCGGTGGTATTTCTGCAAATCAAATACGATATTCGACTTGACCTGACTGATCTCTTCATTGACGTGCTTCATCACACCGAACATCTCGTCGAGGGCATCGCCTGATTCACGGTGCAGACATGCGTTGTTTGTTTTGTCCACTTCGATATGGCGCTCCACTACTTTTACCACGAGGTCGTTCTTATTCTCAACGAACTGATACAGGGTTTTTTTGGAAATGCCCAGCTCGCGCGCCACGTCATCCATGGTTATGCTTTTGATGCCGTAACTGAAAAACATCTCTTCGACGCGTTTCAGCCATTTTTCCTGCTGTTCTGTAAACATGGTGCAAATGTAGACACAGGAAACGTTTTATACACAAAACGTTTCCTGTGTCTACCGGGGTTTTCGACGAAAAGCATATAAAATTCCACGGTTGAATGTCTGGGAGCGGCCAATCCAAATAAAAAAAGCCGTTGCGCGACCAAACGTTGCGCAACGGCTTTGAGTTCGCCCGAAGATGTTTTTTTATCGAAAAGCAAAAAATTTCATTTTGTAGTCTGTATTGACTTTTCCAAGCCGGATATCGTCCAGTTTTCGCTGGATAAGCCGCTTTTTCAGCGGTTTCAGCCGCTCCGTAAAGAGGACCCCCTCGATATGGTCGTACTCATGCTGAATCACGCGCGCATTCACGCCTGTGAAGACTTCCTCGTGTTCGGCAAACTGCTCGTCGAGGTACCTCAGGCGAATCGTATTGGGGCGCTCCACATCGCCGCGGATGCGCGGGATGCTCAGGCAGCCTTCTTCATATGGCCATGGATTGCCGGTTTCCTCCACTTTTTGTGCATTGATGAACACTTTTTTAAACCCTTCCTCCTTTTGGTCGTCTTTTTCGTCGCTATTGATCTGGAGCGTATCGATGACGAACATCCGAATGGACAGACCTACCTGCGGGGCGGCCAATCCGACCCCGTCGGCGTGGTACATGGTTTCCCACATGTCGGCAATTAGGGTTTGCAGGCCGGGGTAGTCGGGCTCTATCGGCAATGCCACTTTTTTTAAAACGGGCTGGCCGTATGCGTAAATAGGCAGAATCATAAAAAGATACCGGTTACTATTTCATGGGTTTCGGGTTATATTATTACCCGTTCCAGATATTTTCGTGCATGTATTGTTCAAGAATCAGGGCTGCTGCAACCTTGTCCACCAGCGCTTTGTCGCGCCGTTTTTGCTTTTTTGCGCCGCTTGCCAGGATAATGCGTTTTGCTTCATTTGAAGTATAGCGCTCGTCCTGACGAATAACCGGCGTTTTCGGGAAAAGTTTGCGCAATCGCTCTGCAAATGCGTCTGCCTGCGGAGCAATCTGGGCCGGATTTCCGTCCGGATGCAGCGGCAAGCCCACAACGAAACACTCGACAGTTTCTTCCCGACAGTATTTTTCCAAAAAAGCCAATACTTCCGTTGTCGGCACGGTCGTCAGCCCGGTCGCAATGATCTGCAAAGGATCGGTGACGGCAATGCCGGTGCGTTTAAGCCCGAAGTCGATGGCGAGTATTCGTCCCATGTTGCAGTGCAAAGGTAAAAACTTACGTTGTGTTACCACCCTCCTTTCGCAACACCATATCGCTGTATGACTGCGCTGCAATATCCTGCGGCCGGATACCGAAAATATCCATGTACCGGGTACACTGCGCTTTCAGGTCTTCCAGCCTGGATTCCGGTGAGATCGCAATCGCTTCAATTTCAACAAACTGTCCCAGGCCCTCCAGTTCATCGAGGTGAAATTTTACGTTTTCGATAAAATAGATCTCGCGTTTTTTTCGCACCTCTACCTTTACTCCCAATGCCCGGGCAAGCAGGGTTTTCAGTGACAGGGCGTCGCCGACGGGCGAAAGAGCCACATCCGACACCCGGGCTTCCGGGTCGTCCTGACGGTGATAGTGGATCAGGCTGTTTTCGATATTGCCCTGTCTCAATTTCAGGCGGCCGCGCCCTTCCGGCAAATTAAAATAGGTATCCGTTTGAAGATCGGTGCCGCGCAGGGAGGCTCCGTTATCGAGGAGCCATTTCCTGATCATTTCCTGGCGCTCTGTACGCGCCTTTACCTCAAAATTGAAATGCTGCATGGCAGACCCGCATTTTGTAAAAAAATAATAAGGGTCTCCCGGCAGACGGGAAACCCTTATATGATTGATTGTCAGTTAGCGCGCTATTGCGGCAAGTCGCCTTCTTCCAGACCGGGCAACCCTGGCGCCTTCGGCCGGGCGGGCAGGTAAGCGCCCAGCGTTTGCTCCAGATCTTTTTTCAGCGACTCGTCTTTCAGGTCTTCCGCCATTCGCAGCAGCACCTGCGCCGTGCTCAGGGCATAATCTCGGTCCTGGGCGTAGCCGCGCTGGAAGTCCGGCGACAAGGATTGGATAAAACGCAATTGCTCGGCAATGGTTTTCGCGATTTCGCGGACTTTGGCGGCGGCTTTATCGTTGGCGCCGGCGCGGAAATACACGTCAGCGAGGAACGCCGAAAATTGATCATACGGGAAGTTGTATTCCGGGAAAACCTCGAAATATTTGTCGACCAGTGCGATTGCCTTGTCTTTTTTGCCTTCCACCACCAGCTGCCGTGCGATGCGGATGATGGTGACGCGCATGGTTTGCAGACTCGGCATGTAAGAGCGGTCGACAAACATGCGTTTTTTGTCAAAATTGCCCCAACGCCATTTTTCCATGATGTTCTTGTAGGCAAGGTCTGTATCAACACCGCCGCTTCCGATAATGCCGTATGAAGATGTGCTGCTCGGCACACGCTTGGGTACCAGTCGCAGGCTGAGTCCCTCGAGTTGCAGATAATCCTGCAGCCCCATGAGTTTGTCTTCCCGGCAGGTAACAGCCCAGTAAATGGGGCGTTTCCAGATGTTCGAATTGATGATATCGAGGATGGCCAGCTCGTCTTTGATCAGGTAATTCTTCTTTTCGCCGAGGTTGAAGTGTATGGTATCGACAATAGCGCTATCGCCGGGGGCGATTATCTTGTTGGCAAGCGCCTCCTGCCTGTTTACCGGAATGGCAATTTTATGCGTAGGCAGATAACTGTCGAGCGGGCGACCACTCTGAATGGGAATATTATGGTCTTCGCCGGCAAACTGAAGAACCTGCTGCAGCGTCATTTCCGTTTCCGGTTTTTCATAGGGGTTGATGGGCGTTTGCACGCGTTTGTACCCGCGGAGTTTATCCTGCGGAATAGTCATTTCAATCGCGGGCGAATTATTCACGGCGCGGCGCAACTGGCCGATGTACCAGTCTACCGCGATCAGCGAAAGGTTTACGACCCGCACGTCGGTGCGGATACCCTCCACCTCCTGGCAATACCAGAGCGGGTAGGTATCGTTGTCGCCGTAGGTGAAAATGATCGCGTTCGGTTCGCAGGACTGGAGAAAATTCTGCGCATAGTCGCGACTGGCATAGTGGTCGGCGCGGCTGTGGTCGTCCCAGTTTTGCGTTACCATCAGCAGGGGAGCACTCAGCGCCAGCAGCGAAGCGCCTGCTGCGCCTGCTACGGCCGGCAATCGCATTTGTTTGGTAAACAGATCGTAGAGCACCAAAACACTCATGCCGATCCAGATCGCATAGGTAAAGAAGGAACCGGCCAGCACGTAGTCGCGTTCGCGCGGCTCGTTGGGCGGCTGGTTGGAATACACGATAATACCGATACCTGTAATGATGAACAGCGCCATGATCGCCGAAAACTCCTTCGGCCGCCTTCGGTAATGGAAGAACAGTCCAAGCAAGCCGAGCAGGAAGGGGATCATGTAATATTTGTTCCGGGCCTGGTTGTACTTCTGGAAATCGGGCAATTCTTTCTGATTCCCGAGCCGGTTCTCATCGAGAAAATCAAAACCTGTGATCCAGTTCCCGGCACTGGGGTCGGAAGCAAAATATCCCTGCTCGCCGTTTTGCCTGCCGGAAAAATTCCACATGAAATAGCGCCAGTACATCCAGCCCAGCTGGTATTTCCAGAAAAACTCGATGTTGTCGGCCAGCGTCGGTTCACCCGAAGGCTTGTCGATCCAGCGTCGGTACAAGGCCGGGCGTCCCTGGGTGTTGTCCCCCATGCGCGGGAACAGCGATTCGTCGGCAGGGCTGTATTCGTAATCAACTTTTTCGTCGACCACTTCGTATTTGTTGCCTACCCGGCCGTAGCGATCCTCCGATTTGATCCCTACCGGACTGGCCGTAAAACTCGGGCCGCGCAGCAACGGGCGTTCGCCGTATTGCTCGCGGTTGAGATAGGGCAGCAGGCGCATCGGATCGGAGGGGTCGTTCATGTTGATCGGCGGATTGGCGTTGGCGCGGATAATGACCATGCCGTAGGAGAAATACGCCAGTACGACTACGCCCATCGCAACCACCAATCTTTGCAGGAGGCCGTTGTTCGTCTGCCGGGCACGGCGCAGGCCGAACCAGATCGCGCCGCCGAAAATGATGAACACCGGAATAATCCCCGAAAAGAAGGGCATTCCGAAGCTGTTGACCAACAATTTATCAAAAAACGCCCAAAAGGCCGGAATCCCTGCAATGATCAGTTTTTGAATGGCAACGATAAACGCCACACCCACGATCGCTGCAACGAGCGCTCCCCACGCAGTCGGTTTTTTCGCTTTTTTGAAATAATAAAACAAAGCGAGGGCCGGGAAGGTCAGCAGGCTGAGCAGGTGGACGCCGATGGACAAGGCGACCGAATAAAAAGCGAACACAAGCCAGCGGTCGGCATCCGCCGTATCAGGCAGGTTGTACCATTTGAGGGTGGCCCACAGCGTCATGGCCGTAAAAAATGTGGACATTGCGTATACCTCCCCTTCCACGGCCGAAAACCAGACCGAAGAAAGAAATGCAGTCACCAATCCGGCGACGATACCGGCGCCGGCAATGGCGATGGCCTGGCCGCCGGCCGGCTCTTCATTTTCCTCGTCTGATGACCATGCGAGCCGGGCCAGTATAGTGGTGCTCCAGCAGATAAACATGGCTGCCGCTGCCGTTGACAGCGCCGACAGCAGGTTTACTGCGTAAGCAATATTGGATGGATTGTCCGAAACCAGCGTAGCAACCCAGGCAAAAAGGCGCCCCACCAGCAAAAATATCGGTGCGCCGGGCGGGTGCACTACCTGTAATTTGTAAGCGCCGGAAATAAACTCGCCGCAGTCCCAAAGGCTACCCGTTGGCTCGGCGGCAGCACCCAGCACCACTGCTGCAATGCCGAAAACCAACCAGCCGGCAATGTTATTGATCGTTTTGAAGGAGGAATTCATTGTCGTTATATAGTAATTTGACCAAAAGTCGCCCGGAAGCAGTTACCGATGGACGACTAAACGAAGCGCAAAACTAAAAAAGTCCGTTCAACAGGAAGTTTTATTTCACCTGAATGCCACATCTGCAACGGAAAACGGGGTCGCGGGGCAGAAACACCCGGCGACCCCGCTGCAAAAAACACAGGGGGAATGCAATTACATGCCCAGTTTTTTCTTCACCAATGCGGTAATGTCATCGCTTTCACTGGCAAACAACATAGCGCCCGAGCTCGTGTCAAAGATCATCAAATAGCCGCTTTCGTTGGCCACGGCTTTCACGGCGTCTTCCACTCTCTGGAGGATCGGTTTCAGCAGTTCCTCGCGTTTGGCGGCTACCATTTGTTGCGCCTGCTGCTCGAACTTTTGAATTTCTTCCTGCTTTTTTTGAAGTTCGGCTTCTGTTTGCTGCGCCTGAACGGGCGTCAGTTTGCCGGCCTGATAATCCGCCTGGTATTTTCCCACCTCTTCCTGAAAGGCTTTTGTCATTATGCTGTCTTTAACGCCAAGAGAATCGGCGAAGACCTTCAGCGACATGTTGGCCTTTTTGGTATCCGGCATATTTTCAAGCATATTGCCAAGGTTCATATGACCGTATTTCGATTGTGCCTGTGCAGAAATCGCTGTGGCGCCCAACATAAAGGTGAGCAGAAGACAAATTGGTGTTTTGCGAAACATCGTGTGTAGAGACATGTTTTTTTAGTAAGAAACGAAAAACGGGCGCAAAAGTAACAAATTATGACACTTGTTCGGGCTAAATGGCTTAAGCCTTTTTCTTGCAGCCGCTCCTGCACTGTTTCACGGCCATTTCGCGTCATGATTTTCGAATCTTGTTAAATTTCCGTTAACTCCCTCAACTTCAACCGGACGAAATGGCTGCATGAAACGTTTCTGCGGCGTATCTTTGTCAAACCCGATATCATATTCAATTCAAAAACAGAACGTGTGAAATACTTAATTGCGCTCTTTATTGTCGTTGCATCCTGCGCTGTTGCAGGCGCCCAGAACGACCAGCCGGCCACGAAGGAGAAGCCTTTGCTCATCCAGTTCTCCGGCATGTTGGTGACGGAAGAAAGCGGCCAGCTGCGCCCCGTTCCCTACGCGACGGTGTATCTTCCCAATAAAAACAGGGGTACTTACTCGGATTATCGCGGCTTTTTCACCATCGTCGTGGAAAAAGGCGACAAAGTGCGTTTCAATTCCATCGGACTCGAGACCGTCACGCTAACCGTGCCGGACACGCTTACGCAGGACCAGTATTCGGTTGTGCAGTTCATGACCCAGGATACCATCAACCTGCCGACGGTGATGATCTTTCCCTGGCCTTCGAAAGAGCATTTCAAAATAGAGTTCCTGAAAATGGACGTTACGCCCGAACTTCAGCGCCGCGCTACGGAAAACCTCGCCAACGAATATCTTACCGAAGCCCGCAAAAACCCCGACATCGTTCCCTACGGCGGCCGGGAAAGCGCCAATTTTTACCTTCGCCAGCAGTCGCGCGAATACGTCTATATCGGCCAGACGCCGCCGATGAACATCTTCAGCCCGCTTGCCTGGGGCCAGTTTTTCAAAGCCTGGAAGGACGGAAAATTCAAAAAACAGAAGAAAAACGAATGATTTTGGAGGTTTGACGGGTTTGGGGTTGGCGGGTTTCGGGTTTGTGTTATACCACCCGAAACCCGCGAACCCGCGAACCCGAAACCCGCGAACCCGAAACCCGCCAACCCGAAACCCGTAAACCTGAAACCCGCGAACCCGAAACCTTACTTCCTCAGTACATACCAGAAATAGACGAGGCTTCCTCCGCGCAGGTCCTTGTCGATCTGGGAGCCTTTCACACCGCCGAATTCTTCAAAAAATTTGACGTATCGGGCTGGAATCTGCCGCCGGATACGTGCCCGTTTCAGATCGTCTTCCAGTTCTATGGCTTTTACGACATTGGGAGAGATCACTTTTTGCGACACGAGCGCAAGGCCGCTACCCAAAAGGGTTTGTTCGAACGGCGTGATGTTTTTTGGATCGCGCATATCGGTGATGAGAAAATATCCGCCCGGCTTGAGCACGCGTTTTACTTCCGCAAAGAAATTGGCAACGGAGCCGTAGGCATGGCTCGATTCCACATTGATCACCACATCAAAGCGATCGTCTTCAAACGGAATGCTTTCGGCGTTGCCGGCCACGTAGCGCAGGTTGGGGCTTTGGTGGCGTTTGCCGGCAAATGCAACGGCATGGTCGGCAATGTCCATTCCGATAATTTCTTTCGGTTTCAGGTATCGGGCAATGTAGGAAGCGCCGCCGCCGCGGCCACTGCCGACTTCCAGCACGGTTTTCCCTTCCAGATCCGTTTGTGTGGCCAGAAAATGATACAATTGCAGCGGATAGCGGTCCGGCTCGTCGGATTCTGACAGATCGGGCCTGGATGCCGGCTCATCGGGTTCGAAACCGTAGTTCATGAAAACCCAGTCGTCGAATGGAAATTGTTTGGCGAGGCGGTTGTAGATAGGCCTCCAGGCGACACGGCGGAACCAGGCAAATTCAGTAAGTTCGAGAAAGATTTTTGCCAGCATAGCGAGGGTTTTTATAAAAAAGACGCAAGAAAAGGGATTTCCGTTTTTTCATTGTAAAAGATTTCCAAATGAGCCGCCATTTTTAAACCTCAAGGTCTGTAGCCTGTTTCGTTGGCTTTCCCGCAAAGGCTCACTACCTTTGCAGGAGATTTCCACTGCGGCTTCTTTTCTAATTATCTCTCTCGATGAGCGACCCGATCAAGCATGAATGTGGCATCGCGTTAGTGCGATTGCTCAAACCGCTCGATTTTTACTACAAAAAATACGGCACGGCATTCTACGGTCTGCAAAAACTCCAGCTCCTGATGTTGAAAATGCGCAACCGCGGTCAGGACGGAGCAGGACTCGCCACCATTAAACTCAATCCGGAACCCGGAACGCGATACATCAGTCGCAAGCGCAGCAACGCCACCAACTACCTCGATGATTTGTTTCAAATGGTTTGGGGGCGCCTCAACAGCCTCTCGCCCGAGCAACGCAGCGACCCTGCCTGGCTGAAAGCCAATATGCCCTATATGGGCGAAGTGCTGCTCGGCCACCTTCGATACGGCACCCACGGCGACAACAGTATCGAAATGGTGCACCCTTTCCACCGGCAAAACAACTGGATCAACCGCAACCTGCTTCTGGCCGGCAACTTCAACATGACCAATGTGGACGAGCTGTTCAACGAGCTGGTCGATCTCGGCCAGTACCCGAAAGAAAAAAGCGACACGGTCACGGTACTCGAAAAAATAGGCCATTTCCTCGACGACGAGGTGCAACGCCTGCACACGTGGTTCAAACCCGACGGCTTTACCAACCAGGACATCAACCACCTGATCTTCGATAACCTGGACGTACAGCGCATGCTCAAACGGGCCACCCGAAAATTCGACGGCGGTTATGTACTGGGAGGCCTGATCGGACACGGCGATGCTTTCCTGATCCGCGACCCCCACGGTATCCGGCCTGCCTACTGGTATATGGACGACGAAATTGTCGTGGGCGCTTCCGAGCGACCCGCAATCCAGTCGGTGTTCAATGTGCGGTACAAAAATGTGCGGGAACTGAAACCCGGCCATGCGCTTGTGATCAAATACAGCGGCAAGGTGGAAGAACAACAGATCAGCGAGCCGGCCGAACGCCGCGCCTGTTCTTTCGAACGCATTTATTTCAGCCGGGGCAACGACCGCGAAATTTACCTCGAACGAAAAAAACTCGGCGAACAACTCGCACGCCCCGCACTTGAAGCCGTCAACTTCGACGTTAAAAACACGGTTTTTTCCTACATACCGAATACCGCCGAAGCCGCATTTTACGGCCTGGTGGAAGGCCTCGACAAGGAAATGAACCAGTGGAAACAGGAGCAGATATTAAAAGGCGGGAAAAAGATCAGCCCCGAAAAACTGGCGGAAATACTCGCCGTGCGCCCGCGGGTTGAAAAACTGGTGCACAAGGATGAAAAGCAACGGACGTTTATTGCCGATACCAAGTCACGCAATAACATGGTTGGATACGTATATGACGTCACCTACGGCCTGGTGCACGACGATAAAGACACGCTCGTGCTGCTCGACGACTCCATCGTGCGCGGAACCACCCTGCGCGACAGCATAGTGAGCATTACCGCCCGGCTCCGACCGAAAAAGATCATCATACTTTCCAGCGCGCCCCAGATACGCTTTCCCGATTGCTACGGTATCGATATGAGCAAAATGAAAGACTTTGCCGCTTTCGCTGCGCTGATCGAACTCATCAAGGAAACGAAACAGGAACATTTGCTCAAGGAAACCTACGATCGCTGCAAGGCATCGGAAAACCAGCCCGTGGAAATGGTGAGGAACGAAGCCATAGACTTGTACGAACGCTTCGAATATTGCCAGATTAGCCGGAAAATTGCGGAAATCGTGCGGCCGAAGGATATTAAACCCGAATTGCAGGTCATGTTCCAGACCCTCGACGGACTGCATGCCGCATGTGTTCATAATTCAGGCGACTGGTATTTTTCCGGCCGCTACCCGACCCCCGGCGGCAACAGGGTGGCCAATCGTGCATTTATGAATTTTATCGAGAATCGGGACGAGCGGGCGTATTGAGTTTTATTGCAAAATACCTAACTTGCAAGCGAAATGAATACTACTCCTGCCACCTACCCGTCCATCCACGTCGAACTGCCTTTCGATGAAGGTGTGGAAATTACGCCTTCCCGCAAGTTGACGGATGAAGAGTTTGAACGCTTTTGTCAGAACAATCCCGATCTGCAGGTAGAACTCGAGCCGGACGGCACCCTTTTTATTATGCCCCCTGTACATCTGGATTCCGGACATTTCGAACTTGAGATTGCCGGTGAATTGCGAAATTACGCAAAAAAAATGTCGAATGGCCATGCATACGGCCCTTCTACAGGCTTTAAACTGCCCGACGGTTCTACCCGCGCTGCCGACGCAGCCTGGGTTTCGGACGAACAACTCTCCCGCCTTTCGCCGGAAGATCGCAAAAGTTTCGCCCGGATTGTGCCGGAATTTATAGTGGAAATCCGGTCCGATACCGACAGGCTGGCACGTCTGCAAAGAAAAATGACCGAAGTGTGGATCGCCAACGGCGCACTTCTGGCCTGGCTCATCGACCCCGTGGAGCAAAAAGCATACATTTATCGCGCCGATGGCAGCATACAGATCGTGACGGATTTTACTGCCAAAATGAGCGGAGAAACTGTATTGCCCGGTTTCGAGTTCGATCTCGGGCTGTTGCAATGATTGACAAGGCTCACAATGCCGTCAAGTCCTTTCCGATATCTTTCCGGTAGTATTTTCCTTCAAATTTCACCAGTCCGGCATTTCGTTTTGACTTCCGCAGCGCTGCCGGAATGTCTTTTCCGTAGCTGGTCATGGCAATCACGCGCCCGCCGTTGGTCACTACTTTTTCTCCTTTTTCAACGGTGCCTGCATGGAAAGCGATGCTTCCTTTTACCTGATCCAGCCCGGTGATCGTTTTTCCTTTGGCATAATCGCCGGGGTATCCCCCGCTTACCAGGAAGATGGTGGTCGCTGTTCGTTTGTCGGTGGAGATCTTCACCCTGCCGAGGGTGCCTTTGGCGCAGTTGTCAAAAAGCGTGACCAGGTCGTTTTTCAGCCGGGGCATCACCACTTCCGTTTCGGGATCGCCCATGCGGCAGTTGTATTCGATGACGAAAGGCTCTCCGGAAACCTTTATTAAACCGAAGAAAATGAATCCTTTATACGGAATTTTCTCTTTTTGGAGCCCTTTCACGGTAGGTTGAATGATACGCTCTTCCACTTTTTGCCACATGACATCATCGACAAACGGCACAGGACTCACGGCTCCCATACCGCCGGTATTTGGCCCCGTATCACCTTCTCCGATGCGTTTGTAGTCCTTTGCCTCCGGCAAAATTTTGTACGTTCTGCCGTCCGTCAGTACAAAAACGCTGAACTCAATACCGCTCAGAAATTCTTCCACCACGACGCGGTGGCCGGCACTGCCAAATTTTCCGCCGAGCATTTCCTGCATTTCCCGTTCCGCTTCCGTGTGGCTTGAGCAGATCACCACACCTTTGCCGGCAGCCAGACCGTCGGCTTTCAGTACTATTGGCAGGCTGTGGTTTTTGAGGTATTCCAGGCCTTCTGCTATGGTTTCTCCGGTAAATTCCCGGTAACCGGCCGTCGGGATGTTGTGGCGGTGCATGAATTTTTTGCTCCAGGCCTTGCTGCCTTCCAGTACGGCGCCGGCTTTGGAAGGCCCGATCACGGGAATGTGTTTCAGCATTCCTTCTTCCTGGAAATAATCCCAGATGCCGCGTACCAAAGGCTCTTCGGGGCCCACGACAACCATCGTGATCCGGTTGTCAAGACAAAACCTGCCGACGGATTCAAAGTCGAGCGGATTCAGCGGCACGTTCTCGCCACAGGTTGCCGTGCCCGCATTGCCCGGCGCGATGTACAATTGCGCACAGCGTTTGCTTTTTGAAAGTTTCCAGGCGATCGCGTGTTCGCGCCCGCCGGAGCCAAGGAGTAGAATTCTATGTTCGTTTGCTGGCATTATAATTTTTTGAAATCAGGGGGCTGAAAGCGATGCCTCAGACCCGATAGCATCCCGCAATATTTTATTTATTCAGAGATGCGAAGGTAAGGCAGGCGAATAAAGTTTTGTTAAAACCCTTTGCGGGTATGGAAGCGCAACCCGAGAAATCTTTCATTTGTAACCTGATTTTTCCTCTTGGAGCGCCTGTTATCCATATTATTCTCGGTCGTTTTGCTGATGGCCACTTCTCCCCCGCGGATGGCGGGCCTGAGTTGCGGCGTTGGGGGAAACTGTGTTCAAACCCGGGCGCACCTGCCGTGCCGGTCTGATGACAAGAATAACGGCAATCAAAAACCCGGCTGCCCGCTCCCGATCTGGTGCGTATGCGGCCCGTGTTGCTGTTTGTGCCTTGTGC
>JAKOXM010000262.1 GCA_029781095.1 Bacteroidota bacterium | reverse complement strand
CCGTGCGCCGGTGCCATTGCTGGCCCCTTGACTTGCATGTATTAGGCCTGCCGCTAGCGTTCATCCTGAGCCAGGATCAAACTCTCCATCGTATATTCTTTACCTCGGTCCGAAAACCTCGGTATTCGTTCTTCGATGCCAAAAGCCTGAAACCTGACTAAACCTTACTCTTTATTCCTTGTGAAACCAAACTTACGCCTGCTTCCAACTACAAAGCCTTTCGCTAACCATCTGTCAATGAACTTTTTATATCAATCTGCCTGTGCAGAAAATATATCAATTTTTTTTCACCGCTTCAAAAGCGGGATGCAAAGATACTGCCTCTGTCCCCATCCAACCAAACCATTCTCAAAAAAAATTAACACCACCCCCTCAAATCCCTCTTAAACCCCACATCTCCTCTCTATCAAAGCGGGCGCAAAGGTAAAGCGATGTTCGAATTCACAAAATATAATTTTAAAAATTTATCACACATAATTTAGTGACCCGGACTGACAATCGGCTGGATATGAAATTACCGGATTTTAAATTTGAATTCTTGCCTGAAAGAAGTATTTTTGAAGTCAGATTGCTGTTTAGCCGAACGAAAAAAACCTGAGTATGACCTTCAAAACGGCGCTTCAGCCTGCACAAGAACTGTGGGAGGGGTTTCTCCACCTGCTGTATCCCGAATTATGCGTCGCCTGCGGCAAAGATTTGCCAACCACGGGTGGATGCTTTTGTCTCTCCTGCCAACTCAAGATCGCACCTGCCGACATGTACAAGGTCGGAGAGAATGAATTTACGGACCGCTTTTGGGGCCGAATGGATATTGCCGGAGGAGCGGCTATGTATTTTTTCTCCAGAAAAAGCCCCGTGCAACGGGCTTTGCATCAACTCAAATACCACAACAAACCGGAGATCGGGGTCAAGATAGGCCGTGAATTTGGCCGAAGGCTTAAATCGGCCGAACCATTCCGTTCGGTAGATGCGATCGTGCCTGTGCCGTTACATCCGAAAAAAGAACGCCTGCGTGGTTACAACCAGAGCGCCATGTTCGCCAAAGGCCTGTCCGATTCGATGAATATACCTATATTATATAAGGCGCTGATGCGGCATATATTTACAGAGACGCAAACACGAAAAAAACGCATGGAACGCTTTCAAAACGTGGGGGAGGTATTCGCTGTTAAAAATGTGGCTTCCCTGGAGGGAAAGCATATCCTACTCGTAGACGATGTACTGACTACAGGCGCTACACTGGAAACTTGCGGTCAGGCTATTCTGGCAGTGCGCGGTACCCGCCTGAGCCTTGCCACGATCGCTATCGCCATGACTGACTGAGCGGCTAAACCTGAATGTGTCATTTTCACCAATATCCTTGAAACGATTGTACCCCCGGCAAATACAGGACAAGATGTTCCTGTCGCGTTTACTGGAGCAGTATCTGGCTGCACTGGAACAATCGCCCATGCAGGTGCGCCTGAAAGCCCTCGCGTACGATTCCCAGATTCCCGAATCTGTTTTTCAACGCCTTGTGTTACTGCACCGAAACCCGGAAGACGCGCTCAATATAAATGCTGAAGATTTTCATATACTGTTTTCCAACATCCTTTTTCGCTACCCTACTGTAAAAATGTGGCTGCTCGACGACGGGTCGGTATTTATAGAAATGTAATTTGCTGAACCATTCCCAAACTGCCTTGTTACCTTTGTCCTGCTTATTCTAACGGAAAAGAAATACGAAATATGGATGCTGTTGCAAAAAGCCCCGTTATGCTGTATACGGAGCAAACACCCAACCCTGAAGCGCTGAAATACGTTACAAACCGGATGCTTTACCGCGGTATTGCCGATTTTAAGGAAAAAGAAACCGCCGCGGAATGGAGCCCCATGGCGCATAGCCTCATGGAATTACCTTATGTGAAAGGTGTATATTTCAACAACAACTATGTGACCATTACAAAAGAGTTCAATTATGAGTGGACGGATATCATGCTCAAATTGAAGGAATTTGTAAAGGAATTCGTGGAAAACGGCGGTTTGACGGTGAAGGAAGGCTTTGCTGAATACATGGAAAAACTGACGTCGGAAAGCAATGCCGGCCAGTTTAGCGGGGAAAACGGAGAAATCGCCAGGAAAGTAAAAGACCTGATCGATACTTATGTGAAGCCTGCCGTTGAAATGGATGGCGGCAATATTGAATTCAAGGCTTTCGACAATGGCCGGGTGTACGTCACCATGCAAGGTTCATGCAGCGGATGCCCGTCTTCCACCGTTACCCTGAAAGCAGGCATCGAAGGCATGCTGAAGCGCATGGTGCCGGAAGTGACGGAGGTCGTTCAGGAAATGGAATAAAGTGATTAAGTAATTTCAAATTTTCACGATTGCCCGCGAAATGCATAAGCACTTCGCGGGCAATTTTTTTATTGAAAGAAAAGCAGGAAGCTGCGATTACCTTTGTCGCGTGGGCCGTCTGCCTTTAATCGCCGGCCGTATACTTCAGATCATACAATGTCATTACTGAAAAAACTGGCCGGCGAAACGGCTATTTACGGTCTGAGCAGCATCGTGGTGCGGATGCTGAATTATTTGCTGGTTTTTGTCTACACCCGAACGCTGACGCAGGCGGAAAACGGCACGCTGAACGAATTGTATGCCTATGCCGGGTTTTTGATTGTGGTTTATTCATACCGCATGGAATCCGCCTATTTCCGATACGGAACGCCCGTGGAAGACAGGGCAAAAGTATACGCTACGGGTTTGTATTCGCTGATCGGCAGCACGCTGATCATCACGATTGCCCTGATGCTGGCGGCGCAACCGCTGGCTGATATCCTGCATTACAGCCAACATCCCGAATATATCCGCTGGTTTGCCCTGATCCTGGCTTTCGACTGCCTTGCCGAGCTCCCCTTTGCACGCCTGCGACTCGAACAACGGCCCAGGCGCTTTCTGGCGGGCAAGGTACTCAACATCGGCATCAATATTTTTCTGACACTTTTCTGGCTGGTCTTTTGCCCCTGGGCGGCGAAAAACGGTATATCCTGGGTGCATGTTGTGTGGTCGAAAGACGTTGGAGTAGGATATGTATTTACCACGAACCTGATCGCCAGTATGGCCACCATCGGGTTTTTGCTGCCGCAAATGAGGTCTTTGCAATTCGGTTTCGATCGAATTTTGTGGCGGCAAATGATCGCGTATGCATCTCCGCTCATTATCGTGCAGTTTGCAGGTATCGTCAACCAAATGCTCGACCGGACGATGCTGAAATGGCTGTTGCCGGGCACGCCGGAAGAAAACCTCACACAGCTGGGTATCTACGGGAATAATTACAAACTGGCGATGCTTATTACCCTCTTCACGCAGGCGTACCGTTATGCGGCCGAGCCATTTTTCTTTCGCCATGCCGCTGCTGAAAATGCACGCGATATTCAGGCGCAGGCTACCAAATGGTTCACAATTGTTGCATTGACGGGTATGCTGGCGGTATTGCTGTGTCTGGATCTGGTCAAATACTTTTTAGGAGAGACGTATTTCAGCGGGCTGAAAGTAGTACCCATTCTGCTGCTGGCCAACGTGTTGCTGGGCGTGTATTACAACATCTCGGTATGGTACCGTCTGAAAGACAAAACAATGCTCGGCGCCGGAATTTCGCTTGCCGGTGGATTGATCACGTTACTGCTCAATCTCGTGCTGGTACCGCGTATCGGCTTTATCGGTTCAGCCTGGGCGGCCCTTGCCACCTATGCTTTTATGTGTTTTGCCACTTGGCTTACGGGCCTCAAATATTACCCGGTTCCATATCAGTTTGGCCGCATGGGCTCGTATATGATCGCCACATTTGCCTTTTACGGCATCAGCTGGTGGCTGGGAACAATGCTGCCCGAACTGTCCATTTTGCTCTGGACCATCCGGGCAGCATTGTTCGCGGGTTTTCTCGGGCTCATTTATCTGCTGGAGAAAAAGGGTCTGCAGAGTATTCTTTCTACCGGCAGACCGGCTCAATAACTTCGTTTTTTCCTAGCCCTAACGCACTACCGCCACCGGCATTTTCGGATCGTAGGTGCCTTTGATCACCGGGCTTTGCCGGTTGCCGGTGTAATCGCGCACATTGGCGGCGATAAAATCGTAGAGCTCTTCCACGGTCACCACCTTGTCCTTGTTTTTATCCGCTTCACCTTTAAGGCCGCGGATCAGGAAGTGACTGAACACGCCCTGGCGAAGGCCCTGCGATTCGAGGGAGGTTTCGTCGGCTTTGCTCGACATAATAAGCGCCGTACCGGATACCGATTTTGCCAGCGTTTGATAGTATTGTGTCAATATGGGGTCGTCATCGCCGGAACGCATGGCAAACAGCCCTCCTGAATGGCAGGCATCGGCGAGGCAAAGCTTGAACTTTGCCTTGCACTTGTTAAATGCCTTGGCAATCTCCTCATGGCTGATCTTGTTGTTGAACCCGTCGAAATCGATGGGAAGAAAAGAGCCGTTGAGCCCGTGCCCTGAAAAATAGAAAATTACCAGGTCGTTGGGGCCGGCTTGCCCGAATATTTCATCCATAGTGCCGAGCACATTGTCGCGCGTGGCGTCTTCATCCACAAGGATACGGATCTGGTCGTCGGGCAAAGCGCCGCCTTCGAGGCTTTTCAGAAATGCATAAAAACGATAGGCGTCGTCGTCGGTGTACCGGAGTACCGGCATGTGATCGTAAGAGGCAACGCCGACTACCACAGCCCAGACTTTGGTGTCGGAGGTATTGACAATGGGTTGTGGCGCGGTATTTTCGTCAGGGTGCGTTGCTGTGGGCTGGTAATCGGCGGGGGGCTCTTTTCCGGTGTATTCGCCATTGCGCCAATAGCCGTTCACATCGGTACCGTCGCGAAGAGTCAGCGTTCCCTTTCCGCCAAATGCACCTTCCAGCCATTCGCCGCGATAACGGTCGCCGTTGGCATAAGTGCAAATGCCGTAACCATGCGGAGAGCCGTTTTTGAAATCACCGACGTATTTGGCGGCGCCTTCTTTATAAACATAGGTGCCTTTGCCATTCTCGCAATCGCCCTGGATGCAGCCGATTTTGCCACTTTCGGTCAGGCTGCTTCCCACAAACTCACCTTGTTCCCATTCTCCTGTTTCGTCCATTCCGCCCGATGCATAGGTGCGTGTGCCCTGTCCATCGGGATAGTTTTCTTTAAAATGCCCGGTATATTTGTCGCCGTTGGCGAAGTAGAACGTGCCCTGGCCTTCAAATTTGCTGTTGCTGAACTGGCCTTCGTATTTACTTCCATCGGGATATGCAAAAATACCCTGACCGTTTTTGCAGTCGCCCGAAAGGCAGCCCGACTGGATATTGGTGCCGTCATCCTGGCTTTCCTCTTTGTTTTTAACGATATATTCCTCCAGTATTTTTCCGTGCTCGTCAACGGGTTTTCCGCGTTTCCACAAACCGGTACGAACGGTTTTGTCAGAATAGGTTTTGGTGCCGCGACCTTCGGGGTAGCGTTGCACCCATTCGCCCTGGTACTTGCTGCCGTCGGTATAATAGCAGACACCTACGCCGTGGATCTCTCCATCTTTAAAGTGACCCGTATAACGCGCGCCGGAAGGGTAAACATAAGTGCCAATGCCATTTTTACAGTCACCGGAAATGCATTGGGCTGACAGGTTGGTTATGAAGAAGGATAGAAGTGAAAAAAGCAGGATTCGTTTCATATTACAAGCCGAAGCAGGGGAATGTGTTAATATTTAAACAGGTGAAAATAAAACCTAATTGGGCAGGAAATATTGTGAACAATGACCGCAGCCGGGCGGATTTGGGAAAACTTTAAAAGTGAGACGGGCAAAAACGACTTTTTAAAACAACCGGAAAGCCCGAAAGATCGCTGACTTTCCGCCAATTCAAGACAAGCCCCGGAAATGTACACGCAGAATTTCGATGACCCGGTCTATCTTGCTGCTGTCCTATTTTTAATTACAGCCATGAAAAAACAATTCTTTCTGCTTTGCTCCCTGCTTTTTTTAACGGTGCCGACCTATGCTCAACCCAAAATTCAGTTGCAGGATTATGCAACGGGTTTTATCCGGCCGGTCGACATTGCGCATTGCAACGACAGCCGCCTGTTTATCGTTGAACAGCGCGGTTATATCTGGATACTCGACAGTCTGGGCAACCGCTTGCAGGATACTTTTCTGAACATCGACGCCCGGGTACGATCGAATGGCAACGAACAGGGATTGCTGGGACTCGCTTTCCCGCCCGATTATGCCGAATCAGGTTATTTCTACGTCAATTACACCCGCGAACCGGATGGCAATACACGCGTTTCCCGTTTTTCGCGCGATAACCTCAATCCGAATAAAGCCGATCCCAACAGCGAACTGATTCTGCTGACTCAAACCCAACCCTACACCAACCACAACGGCGGATGCGTCAAATTCGGCCCCGACGGATATCTCTACACGGGCCTCGGCGATGGCGGCAACGCAAACGATCCGCAAGGCAATGGCCAGAACAAAAATACCTTTCTGGGCAAGATACTCCGGATTGATGTGAGCAACAGCAGTGCCCAGCAACCCTATGTTGTACCGCCAGACAACCCCTTTGTAGGCAATACGGCCTATTCTCCTGAGATATGGTCGCTGGGCTGGCGCAATCCCTGGCGCTTTTCATTCGACCGGCTTACGGGCGACTTGTGGGTTGGCGACGTCGGTCAGGGCACCTATGAAGAAATTGATTTCGAAGCTGCCGCCACCCCGGGCCTCAACTACGGCTGGCGCTGCTATGAAGGTTTGCATCCCTTCAATACCAGCGGGTGTCAGCCTGCGAGCAATTATGTTATGCCCATATTCGAATACCAGCACAGCACCGCCAACGGTTGCTCGGTGACGGGCGGATTTATCTACCGCGGCGCGAAATATCCTGATTTGTACGGCTACTATATTTTTGCAGACTATTGCAGCGGACGCTGGTGGCGTACCAAACGAAATTCCGACGGCACATTTACATCGGCTATACTCGCCAATCTGACCGCATATCAATACAGCAGCTTCGGGGAAGACCGCGACGGCGAACTTTATGTCGCCTTGCTGGACGCTGGTAAAATACAGAAAATCAATGAATTATGCTCTGGATTTCAATTGACGGGCGGCATCGTTCAACAAAACTTTTGTTCCGGGACGTTCAGCGGCATAATCGGCGTGCAGACCAGCGGCGGCGCTGCTCCGGTCAGTTACCAGTGGTCGAACCAGCAAACCGGCGACCTGATCGTTTACCTCGAAGCAGGTCCCTATATCGTTACGGCCACCGATGCCAACGGCTGTATGCGCATTGATACTTTTGAAATGACCAATTCGATGCCCGATCCGCCGACTCCGCTCATTACTGCCCCGGATGATGCCATATGTGAAGGAAGTACACTGACACTCACTTCTTCGCCGGCGCCGAACGGCTACACATACCAATGGTACGAAAACGCTTCACTCATACCCGGTGCCACCGGCCAAACGCTGGATATTCACGCCGGCGGCTTGTTCCAGGTACAGTTTTCAGGGGCACCCTGCAATTCCATTTCGGAAGAATTTCCGGTCGCCAACGCCATACTGGTTCCTCCGCCAATCTATGCTTCCGGTGATACCCTGACAGCAGTCACCTTTATGCCGCTTACTTTTCAATGGTACCTGAACGGCCAGCCCATACCGGGCGCCAGTGCGAAAACCTATATCGCCCAGGTATCGGGATTTTATTCGCTCGAAGTAAGCGATACCACGGGCTGCATTTCGAAGACGGAGGAACTTT
>JAKOXM010000257.1 GCA_029781095.1 Bacteroidota bacterium | reverse complement strand
GCCCAGCGTGTGGTTGCGCCTACGCGGGGTTGCCGGTGGATGAACACAAAGTTCCAGACCGAATAGGCGACCATGTGCGCGATACGGAAACCGACCAGCATGTTCAGCACCTGCCCGGAAACCGGGAATTTTGCCTGTCCCCTGAATACCGCGCGTTTGCTTTCTGCATCAAGCCCGTACCAGGGTACAATCAGGGCCACTGCCAAAACGAACGCAGCAAAATGCAGCCAGTCCCGGCGACCGATCTTTTTGCCCGTGTATATCGTTCGCAAATAAAGCCATAAGAGGGGGCCGTACAAAAAAGGGAATTGAGAACTCATCTCGGCCACGTGCGGGAAGCGCTGCCAGCAGCCGATCCAGTAGAGCACGTATTCGACCATGGTCAGCGAAAAAAGGAGCATGATCCATGCAAGAAGGCGGTTGGACTGGCGGTCGCCGCGCCGCCAGCGGAATAAAATGAAGCCGACAAAGAGCCCCTGAACGGCAGCAATCAGAAAAACAATGCTCCAGGCATCGAAAACAGGACAGTTTTGCATAGCAGTAGTTGTGTCAGCCCAAAAGTATTCCACCTGTTGATTGTAAACCCGTCAATCTTCGGCGGGAAAGGTCAATCTTTATCGGAATTGACTTTTTATGATCCGTTTACCGGCAGTTTTGAGTGACAAGTTCACCAAACACAACTACACATGAAATACTTTTTGCTCATCCTGCTGCTATTCCCCTGGTGCCTCAAGGCCCAGGGTTTTTTCACCAAAATAACCGACAACACCAATCCGGCAGTCACTTTTACCAATACCGCCGCTACCTATAAAGGCCTTGTCTGGATCGATCTGGACAATGACAACAGGCCTGATCTGTTTGTCAGCCAGCGATACCTGTTTCACAACGATGGAAACAGCAATTTCAGCCAAATGGCCAACGTCAGCGGCGCAACGACGGGACAGGGTTCTGCGGGTTCCAGTTGGGGCGACATAGACAACGACGGATACCCGGACGCCATTACCGCCAGCCTGATCTCCGGCCTCCACCACAATAACGGCGACGGCACTTTTACGCCTATGACCAGTATGTTGTCCAACTTTACCGAATATTCCGGTTGGGACTGCGCACTTGTAGACGCTGACAACAACGGACGCCTCGACCTCTCCTACGTACACGCCTGCTGCAATTTTCACCCGACCGGGCCTTTTTCATGCCGTCTTTTTCTTCAAAGTACCGACGGAACGTTCAACCCGGTGACGGGTTACGAATTTACCGATACCCTTGCCGCCTATACCATCCCGATCTGGGCCGACTACGACCTCGATGGCGATATGGACCTGTTTATCGGCAGC
Source organism: Bacteroidota bacterium (assembly GCA_029781095.1). GTDB lineage: Bacteria > Bacteroidota > Bacteroidia > Chitinophagales > Saprospiraceae > M3007. The sequence continues at coordinate 6,471 of JAKOXM010000257.1, read as the reverse complement.
GGTCCGGCCAACAACCCGCCAGGCGCCCTGCCTGATTTTAATTACCGCAACATGCTTAAGGAAACCGGGACATTCAGCCTGAAGCGCCTCACCGATTTCCCCTTTATGGTGCCGCAAGACGGGCAGACCTACAATTTTGTGGATGTCGACAACGACGGCGACCTGGATATTTGCCTGACCAACTACTCCCAGGCTCCCACGCGCTTCTACCGGAACAACAATGGTGTTTACGTCAGTGAAACAACTCCGTTTACCCTGCAGGTGGGCCATCTTGCCAATTGCTGGGGCGATGTGGACAACGACGGCGATATCGACGTCATGGTTACAACGGACGGCTCACCCATGATCAAATTGTACCGCAACAACGGCAATGGCACTTTTGCGGTGGCAGCCTCGGCAGGTACCGCGGATAATACCGTCTGCGGTTTGGCATTTGCCGATTACGACAACGACGGCGATCTCGATTTTTATACCAACGGACCTACCGAAGGCAGGGCTTTGTTCAGAAACAATTCCCTCGCGGGCAACCGCGCCTGGGTGGAAATCACACTCGAAGGAACGCAAAGCAACCGTTCGGCCATCGGTGCCACACTTCGTGTGAAAGCAAAGATCGGGGGCAATGACGTCTGGCAGATCAGGCAGGTAACCGCCCATAATTCCTTCCAGAGCCAGAGCGATCTGCGTCAGCATTTCGGGCTGAACGACGCCACAACCATCGATTCGCTGGAAATCCGCTGGCCTTCGGGTTTGACAGAGGCATTTACCGGGCTTGCCGTGAAGAATTTTTACAAAATTGTTGAAGGACAAGGTATTACACCGACAATCGAGCCTTCGCCGGCAAGTTTTGACGTGCGGCCGAATCCCGTTTTTCGCGAACTGACGGTGACAGCCGAAGAAAAAATCGCAGGCGTGGAGATGTTCGATCCAAGTGGAAAACTGATCCCGCTTCAATTGACGGAGATGGCAGAGGGCTGGCGCATCTGGTTATACGGCAATCCGCCTGCCGGCGCCTACTTCCTGCGCGTGCGTTTTGACAACGGTACGATGGCCACCAAACAAGTGTTGAAATTCTGATTCCATAGTAAGCTTTGAAAACAGGTGCGAGGTTGTCTCGCCTGAACCGGCGACAAGTGTGGCCGGTGCAGGCAGGGCAGCCTTTTTTGTTTTCCCGCACGAAAGCGGCCCCGTCTGACGCGCAGCGTCTGTACGGGGACGATAAAACCGGAACCGGAATGCCGAAACGCCATTTGAATAATACTTTGGTCTGCTCCCGGAAGGGTTTTATCCTAATTACAGAATATGCCAAAGACAAATAATACTTTTGCCAATCATACTGATCGCAGTATTTTTAACACCAGGAGCAACAATTATTCAGCATGGAACTCATTATCGAAAACCTTACGAAAACGTATGCCAACGGCGTACAGGCCCTGAACGGCGTTAATCTCACCATTCCACAAGGCATGTTCGGACTGCTCGGCCCCAACGGCGCGGGCAAATCCACCCTCATGCGAACCATCGCCACCCTGCAGGACGCCAGTAGCGGAAGCATCCGTCTGGGCGAACTCGATGTGCTCGAACAGCACGAACAGGTGCGCCGGTTACTGGGTTACCTGCCCCAGGAATTCGGCGTTTATCCGCGCGTGAGTGCCGAGGTAATGCTCGACCACATCGCACGGCTAAAAGGGCTCGCCGACCGCCACGAACGCAAACAGGCCGTGGAGGCTTTGTTGCAAAAAGTAAACCTCTGGTCTGCACGTAAACGCAACCTCGGCACCTATTCCGGTGGCATGAAACAACGCTTCGGCATTGCACAGGCATTGCTGGGCAATCCCAAACTGCTGATCGTTGACGAGCCCACCGCAGGTCTCGACCCCGCCGAGCGGAACCGTTTTTACAACCTGCTCAGCGAGATCGGCGAAAGCACCATAGTGATCCTGAGCACGCACATTGTGGAAGACGTGCAGACGCTTTGCAAACGCTTCGCCATTATATGCGGTGGCGAGGTATTGTACCTGGGCACACCGCACGACGCCGTCAAGATGCTGGCAGGGAAGATATGGGCAAAATTTATCCCCAAAGAAGAAATGGACGCGTACCGCGACAACTACAGGGTAATAGCGACCAACCTGAATGAGGGCCGGCTGTTTATCCGCGTCGTTGCCGACAGCAATCCCGGCAATGGTTTCGAAGCCATGGAACCCTCGCTGGAGGATGTTTACTTCAATGCCATTTCAGAAAAAATGGATCTCGTGACGCTGTAGTCCGCAATCCTGATTTCCATTGTCCACCATCTACCCTCTGCCATACCATGTTCTGGTCAGTCTTTCTTTTTGAACTTCAGTACCGGATGCGCCGTCCGGCTACATATATATATTTCCTTGTTTTAGTGTCGCTTGTAGCGCTGATTGTCGGCAATGGCGGCACGCCGGCCAGTGAAAAAGTATTCCACAACGCACCTGCCACGATCAGTGGTTTCATGGCGGTGCTGGGTATCTATTGTGTGCTGATCAGCTCGGCCGTAATGGGCGTGCCGCTGTACCGCGACATCGAGCATCAGACGAAAGAATACCTGCTTTCCACGCCCGTCAGCCGGGGCGCTTATTTCTGGGGGCGTTTTTGGGGCTCGTTTGTTGTGCTGGCACTGATCAGTACGGGCGCCATCGCCGGATATATCATCGGCACGTGGATCGGGCCCTTGTTCGACTGGTCGAAACCCGAGCGATTCGGTCCCAATGTTGCGGCTTACTATCTCTGGCCGTTTTGCACCATTTTCCTGCCCAGTCTGTTTTTTACCAGCTGTATATTTTTCGGGCTCGTTGCCTGGACGCGCAACAACCGCGTATTGTATTCCGCCTCGATCCTGTTGTTTATCCTGTATCTGCTGGCCAATTTCCTTGTGCGCGATCTCGAAAAACGCGACCTCGTCGATATTCTCGATCCATTCGCATTTAATACGCATACCAACGCGATCAAGTATCTCACACCCGCCGAACAGAACACGCAATTGGTGCCCCTGACAGGTAACTTATTGTGGAACAGGATTATATGGAGCTCGGTCGGATTGCTTATTATACTCGGCATCTATTTCCGCTTCAGCATTCAGCGCTTCGTAGCCGAAAGCAGCCGGGGTAAAAAAACCAAAAAAGAGGATGCACCGCAGCCCGCCCGCATCGCCTTGCCGGTTGTGGCGCGAATGTTTTCCCGCCGGCTGGACTGGTCCAATCTGTGGAACCTGGGCAAACTGGAGTTTCGCAATATCGTCCGGGATACGTATTTCATTTCCATCATACTCGGTGCGCTTATCTTTTTGTTTCTCGATGATTGGATCGGAAACCTGCGTTATGGCGTACCCGACCGGCCGCTTACGATGAACATGTTGTTGTTCAAAACCTACAACTACAGCATGTTCGTGTTTATCCTGCTGATGTTCTATGCCGGCGAAACGGTGCACCGCGACCGCGCCACCAATTTTGCCAACATCGGCGACGCCCTGCCGGTGCCGAACTGGGTTCAACTGGGCTCCAAATTCATGGCTATTGTCGGAATATGTCTGATGCTGACGACGATTCCCATGCTGGTCGGCGTACTGGTACAGGTATTCCACGGGTATTTTAATTTCAAATTTCAATTCTATTTTACTGATTTATATCTGATTACATTTTGGGATTACCTGCAAATGGCGTTGCTGGCCTTTTTTGTGCATGCATTGGTGAACAATAAATTCCTCGGCCATTTTGTGGGCCTGGGCATCTGGATCGTGATGTTTGTGCTGCGCAATTTTCTGGAGTACAACTACAACCTCGCCTTTTTCAGTTTCAAACCCGGCTACCTGATATCGGATATGAACGGTTTCGGGCATTTTGCAAAACCCCTGTTTTGGTTCAACCTGTACTGGACGGCCTTTGGATTTATGCTGCTGTTCCTCGCAGCCCTGCTTTGGTCGCGCGGCGCGGAGCAAAGCTTCAAAACCCGCTGGCATGCTTTCCGGCAGCGCTGGAATCCGCGGTTCAGCATTGGCCTTGCGGCATTGGCGGTCGTATGGCTCGGCAGTGCCAGTTTTATCTATTACAACGTCAGCGTGGTGAACAAACACCGCAGCAGCAAGGAGCAGAAAGTGCTCCAGTCGGAGTACGAAAAACGTTACAAAAAATACGAGCGCATCCCGCAGCCAAAAGTAACCGACGTGATGCTGTACGCTGATATCTTCCCCGAAACACGGAGCATCGACATGCGGGCTATCCTGAAGATCAGGAACAAAACGGACCAGCGTATTGATTCCCTGCACCTGCTTTCCAGTGATGGCCAGCATTACAGTCTTCGTTTTGATAATCAATTACTTGCGGCATCAAGATTTGACATGATGCCGCGGCCGGCGATGACGTTTTTTTATTCAAAACCTGACACCGGCGGATACCGGATTTTTGCGCTTCCGCGCCCCCTGATGCCCGGCGATACGGCTACGCTGGAAATTCGCACCAAGCTGGAAAACCCCGGATTTGTAAATGAAGGATACCGGCGGGAGGTGCTTGACAACGGCACCTTCAGCAGCGGCGGTCTGCCGTCCATCGGCTACGATCAGAACATGGAACTGGAAGGCGACGAAGACCGGAAAAAATACGGCCTGCCGGAAAAACCCGACGACCTGCCGCCCCACCGCGACCCCTACGGCGAACGCACACTTCTGTTCAGCGACGACGCGGATTTTATCACTTTCGAATGCATCGTCAGCACGGCACCCGACCAGATCGCCGTGGCTCCCGGGTACCTGCAGCGCGAATGGACGGAAGGCAATCGCCGCTATTTCCATTACAAGCAGGACAGCAAGATCGACTACTTCTTCAACCTGGTATCAGCGCGATATGCCGTTTTGCGCGACAAATGGACTTCTCCCGACGGCAAAGAAGTGAACATCGAGATATTCCATCACCCGGAGCATGCATACAACCTCGACCGCTTCGTTGCTTCACTGAAGGACGGACTGGGCTATTTTTATAAAAACTTCGGGCCCTACCAGTTCCGCCAGGTCCGTATTCTCGAGTTTCCGCGGTATGCTGTATTCGCGCAATCGTTTCCCAATACGATACCCTACTCGGAAGATTTCGGCTGGTTTGCCGATTTCAGCGACCCGAACGACTACGACTACGCCTATTACGTGACGGCGCACGAACTCTCGCACCAGTGGTGGGGTCACCAGGTGTCGCCCAATTACACGCGTGGCGCCAACCTGATATCGGAATCGCTCGCCGAATACTCTGCGCTGATGATCGCCAAACAGCGGTACGGCCCCGATAACGTGCAGCGGTTCTTGAAATACGACCTTGATCGCTACCTGCGCGGGCGCGCCAGCGAGAGTAAAAAGGAAAACGTGTTCATCAATTGCAACCGGCCATACGAATGGTACCAAAAGGGCAGTATTATACTGTACGCCTTGCAGGATTACGTCGGTGAAGACAAACTGAACGGGGCCATCCGCGCTTTTCGCGACAGCTTCGGACTGAAGGAAACGCCGCCATTCCCCGGCAGTTACGACCTGTATGATTTTATCAAAAAAGTGGTGCCCGATTCGCTGCATTATTACATGGACGACTCTTGGCTGAAGATCGCACTGTATGAAAACCGCGAGCTGAGCGCCAAAGCGAAAAAAACGGGTGATAACCAATACGAAGTAACGCTCCGGGTAAAAGCCCGCAAAATGTACGCCGATGAAAAAGGCAATGAAACGGAAGCGCCCGACACGAATGATTACATCGATATTGGTGTTTTCACGGACGACAAGGTGGAAGACAGCGGGAAAAAACTGACCCAGCCGCTCTATTTGCAAAAGCACAAACTGGGCAACGGAGAACACACCATCACGGTTACTGTGCACGGCAAACCTGTAAAAGCGGGTATTGATCCTTATAACAAATTGATTGACAGGGTGCCTGAGGATAACAAAGTGGATGTGGAGATTGAAAACTAGACATAGGTTGAAACTGGTTAACATGAGATCAAAATCCCGAAGGGATTGAATAATATTCATATTCAATCCCTTCGGGATTAATACTGCTAACCAGTTACCCCATTAAAATCAGTTTAGACTAATAATAGGGGTGTTTTGGTATGATAATCAATTGATTGGCCAGGGTTGCAGGCTGCGGATATGTTTGCGGGCATTTCTCGCAGCCTGAGTTAAGTATTCATCGGATGACTGCAGTCATCTGATGAATAGGCAGCCTGTCGGATAGATTTTCAATCAAATACGGATGATTTCCAGTTAATTATATTGCAACAATTCTAATGATGTTATTACTCTGACAATTAGCACATTACCTAATTAGCACATTAGCACATTAACTGATTAGCACATTTATTTCCCGTTATTCTCCCTTTTCATATCCGCCGTCCACCGTTCAGGATCGATGGTAACCGACTTGATCCCGTCCACTGATTTATCCAGGCGAAGTTCATAGGTATCCACCGCAAAGG
>JAKOXM010000255.1 GCA_029781095.1 Bacteroidota bacterium | reverse complement strand
AGGAAAGGGGAATGTTCTTTTACTCGGAAGGCCCGGAAGGCGGTCTTGGTTACACCTTCTGGATTGACGAAGTAAAATTCGAAAAATTGGGAACCCTTGCCCATCCAAGGCCGGCCATATTGGAGGGGCCGGATCAGGTGCTTTCGGCGGAGATAGATCAAAATCTGAACATCGGAGGGCTGAAGGCTACTTTCAATATGCCGACGGGCGTTGACCAAAGCGTGGAGGCTGCCCCGGCGTATTTCACCTTTTCTTCCTCCAACCCCTCGGTGGCTTCAGTCAGCAGCACTGGCGTTGTTTCTGTGCTTGATACCGGCACTGCGGTCATCACTGCCAAACTGGGCAATCTGGATGCCGCGGGCTCTATGACCCTCAGTTCAAGCGGGCACGCCGTCGGCCCGCAAACCCCGGCGCCTACCCCTACCGTCAGTGCGGACAGCGTGATTTCCCTTTTCAGCAATGCCTACACCAATGTTCCCGTAGACACCTGGAACACCCACTGGCAATTTTCAACCGCCGAGGATTTTGACGTTAAAATAGCCGGGAATGATGTGAAGCGGTACAGGAGCCTCAATTTCGTGGGTATCGAGTTTGCGTCCCAGACCATCAATGCATCGGCCATGACGCATTTCCATTTAGACCTTTGGACACCCGACCCCACCGAACTCCCGGCTGCCTTCAAGGTGCTGCTCGTTGATTTCGGGGCGAATGGGACTTTCGACGGGGGCGACGACTCTTCGTACGAGCTGGCGTTCACCCGCCCAACCCTGGTTACGGGGCAATGGGTGAGCCTGGACATTCCGCTGTCGAATTTCACGGGGCTGGTGAACCGGGCGCACCTTGCACAATTGGTGCTATCGGGCGATTTGCCCAACGTATATATTGACAACGTGTATTTCTACAACGCCGGAACCGTGGCGCCTACCGGACCGACGGTTGCCGCACCAACGCCTACCCGCAATCCTGCCGACGTTACCTCCATTTTCAGTGATACATATACCAATGTTCCCGGAACGGATTTCAATCCCAATTGGGGACAGGCGACGGTTGTTTCACAAGTGCCGGTCGCTGGGAACAACACTTTGCGCTATGGGGGCCTCAACTACCAGGGAACGCAATTTGCCAGCAACCTCGACGCTTCCGGCATGACCCACCTGCACCTTGATCTCTGGACGAATAATTCATCCGCCCTGAATGTTTACCTCATCAGCCCCGGTCCGGTAGAGAAGCCCGTTGCGTTAACAGTGCCCACCAACGGCTGGGCAAGCGTGGATATCCCCCTGACCAGTTTTTCCCCGGTTGCCCTCAACGACCTGATTCAGTTCAAATTTGACGGAAACGGCGATATTTACCTGGATAACATCTACTTCTACAAAACCGGTGGCAGCGGTACGGCGCCAACGACCGCGGCGCCAACGCCTGCGTTTAACGCCGCGAATGTTATTTCCGTTTTCAGCAACGCCTATACCAATATAGCGGGCACTGACCTCAACCCAAACTGGGGGCAAGCCACCGTCGTCACGCAGGAGCAGGTTGCAGGGAACAATACGCTGGTCTATTCGGGCCTGAATTACCAGGGTATCCAACTGGGCAGCAATCAGAACTTATCAAGCATGACCAGCCTGCACCTTGATTTTTGGACGGCAAACTCCACGGCGCTAAAGGTATTCATAATCAGCCCCGGCCCGATTGAAACACCTTATACCCTGACCGTGCCAACCTCCGGTTGGTCGAGTGTGGACATTCCGCTGACAGCGTTCGCTCCTGTGGATTTGACGAACGTATTCCAGTTTAAATTTGAAGGCAACGGCAAGATTTATCTGGATAATATACTATTCCATAACTGAGCTTTCAAACCTGATAACCACCTTTTCTATGAACAGGAATCATTCAATTCTGATAAACAGCGTACTGCTTGCAGTAATTTCTTTCGCTTTCTGGAGCTGCAAGGATGATGAGAACGCCGTCGCGAACCGCAACTGGAAATTGGTTTGGTCGGATGACTTCAACGGTGTTGCAGGCCAGTCGCCCGATGCAGCCAACTGGACGTACGACCTTGGAACGGGTAACAATGGCTGGGGCAACCAGGAGTTGCAATACTATACCGACCGACCGGAAAATATAGCGCTGGATGGAGTGGGCAATCTGGCCATCACTGCGCGGAGAGAGAGTTTTGGCGGAAGCGGGTTTACCTCTGCACGGATCAAAACGCAGGGCCTGTTCGACCAGGCATATGGCCGTTTTGAAGCGCGGATCAAATTGCCGTGGGGGCCGGGCATCTGGCCCGCCTTCTGGATGCTGGGCAACGACATCAACGACGTATCATGGCCGCAATGCGGCGAAATTGACATCATGGAATACCGGGGACAGCAGCCCAATCTCGTCCATGGTACGGTGCATGGGCCGGGCTATTCGGGCGGCGCAGCTATTACGAAAAGTTTTGGTTTCACCGACAACCGCTTCGATGTGGATTTCCATGTTTTTGCCATTGAATGGGGGGCAGACTACGTCGATTATTACGTTGATAATACCCTTTACCAACGGATAACTCCGGAAGATGTGCCCGGGGAATGGGTATACGACCATCCTTTTTTCATTATCCTGAACGTAGCGGTGGGCGGCAATTTTGTGGGCTTCCCGACCAGCCAGACGCCATTCCCGCAAACCATGCTGGTGGATTATGTCAAGGTTTACAAAGAGGCTAATTGATTGAAATATGGACCTTCAATATGTGCAAATAGGGGACGACCGCTATTTTAAAATACCGGACAGCGATGCGCTTCGCCCGTTTTTTATGAGCATTGTCAGCGACTCCGACCACTGGATGTTCATTTCCAGCAACGGCGGGTTGAGTGCAGGGCGAAAAAGCGCCGATTATGCGCTGTTTCCTTATTATACCGACGATAAAATAACCGAGTCCGCCGAAATCACGGGCAGCAAGTCCATATTCCTGGTCCATGAAGGGAGTGACCGGCATATCTGGGAACCCTTCTCCAACCGGTATGAAGGTATACACCGCACCAGCCGGAATTTGTACAAACATATTTTCGGCAATAAAATCATTTTCGAAGAAATCAACCACGACCTGCAATTGACCTTTCAGGTGGAATGGAATTCGAGCGATATGTTTGGCTTTGTCAGAAAATCAAGGCTGATAAACAATGCGCCGAAGGAAGTCAAAATCGCTCTGCTGGACGGCATCCAGAATATATTGCCTTATGGCGTGCCCAGCAGTTTGCAAAACAGTGCCAGCAACCTGGTAGACGCCTATAAGAGGAGCGAACTGGACAAGGCAACAGGTTTGGGCATCTATGCGTTGAGCGCCATCATTGTGGATAAAGCCGAACCCAGCGAGGCGCTGAAAGCCAATGTAGCCTGGTCAATCGGCCTTGAAAACCCGATCTGTTTGCTTTCCTCTTTGCAACTCGGCCCATTCAGGAAAGGCATGCCGCTCCGGCAGGAAGAAGATGTAAAAGCGGAAAAAGGGGCCTATTTTCTCCACAAAAGCATATTGCTGCCCCCTCATGTTGAAAAAGAATGGATGATTGTCGCGAACGTAAACCAAAGCCATGCGGCCGTAGCCAAACTTCTGGATTTAATTAAAAATGAAAAAGGTTTATACCAGATCGTCAGGCAGGACATAGCAGCCGGGGCCAAACGTCTGCTCGCGCTCAATGCCGCCGCCGACGGGCTTCAACTGAGCTCCGATCACCGCCGGGACACCCGCCACTATTCCAATGTGCTGTTCAACATCATGCGAGGCGGTATTTTTGACCATAATTATCAAATCGAAAAATGGGATTTCAGTCATTATTTGTCCAACGCCAATAAAGCCGTTTTTGAAAATTCAAAACCGGTGGTGGATCAATTGCCCGATGTTTTTTCATTTTTTTCGCTAAAAGAAATAGCGCAAAAAAGCGGGGATGCGCATTTCACGAGATTATGCCTCGAATACATGCCGCTCAAATTCAGCCGTCGGCACGGCGACCCCAGCCGTCCCTGGAACTGGTTTTCCATCAATACCCGCAACGAAAAGGACGGTTCGAAAATATTGGATTACCAGGGCAATTGGCGGGATATATTTCAAAACTGGGAAGCGCTCGCTTACTCCTACCCGGCGTTCATCGAGAGCATGGTGCATAAATTTTTGAATGCGACCACATTCGATGGGTACAATCCCTACCGGGTAACAAAAGACGGCTTCGATTGGGAAGCCATCGAACCGGACAACCCCTGGTCTTACATCGGCTACTGGGGCGACCACCAGATTATCTACCTGCTGAAGTTCCTGGAGTTTATGGAAGACCATGCTCCCGGCCAATTGGAAAGCCTTTTTGACAAGGAATGTTTCGTATATGCCAATGTGCCCTATAGAATAAAAAGCTACGAAGACACTTTACTGAATCCGAAAGATACCATCGAGTTTGACCATGAATCAGACAAGAATATCCGTTTGGAAAAAGAAAGTTCAGGCGCGGACGGGGCCTTGTTGCGGGATAAAAACGGCGACATATATACGGTGACGTTTGTGGAAAAAATACTGGCGACGGTATTGGCCAAATTGTCCAATTTCATCCCCGAAGGCGGCATCTGGATGAACACCCAGCGGCCCGAGTGGAACGATGCCAACAACGCCCTCGTGGGTAACGGGGTTTCAGTGGTGACGCTGTGCTATTTGCGGCGGTTTTTATCTTTTTTCAAAAAAGTATTGGCTGCTTCGGAGCTGAAACAGGCCGGCATTTCCGCTGAATTGCTTGTTTTCCTGAATAGTGTGTCGCAGACATTGAACAACCACCGGCATTTGCTTTCCGGCAAAATCAATGACAAGGACCGCAAACAGATATTGGATGGTTTGGGGAAAGCCGGCAGCGCATACCGCACACAGATTTACAGCCGGCCGTTTTCGGGATCAAAACAGGCCGTTTCTTTGGCTGAAATCGAGGAGTTTTTTGACCTGAGCCTCAGATTTTTGGAACATACCATTGATGCCAATAAAAGGCCGGATCATTTGTACCATGCGTATAATTTGATGACCCTCGAAAGCGATGATAGCGTTTCAATCTCTTATTTGAGCGAAATGCTGGAGGGACAGGTGGCTGTATTGAGTTCCAAATATTTATCCGCACAGGAGGTCTTGTTGCTTTTGGACAGTTTGAAAAAAAGCAACTTGTTCCGGCCCGACCAATACAGTTATCTGCTGTATCCCAATAAAGATTTGCCCGGCTTTTTGAAAAAAAACAATGTGCCGAAAGAAGCCGTCGGGCAGTCTACCCTGCTCGCCCGGCTGGTATCCGACGGCAATGTGGACATCATCGAAAAGGACATCGATGGAGTACTTCATTTTAACAGCAATTTTAAAAATGCCAACGACCTGAACGCGGCATTGACCGAACTGTCGAAAACAAAATATGCACCACTCGTTGAAAAAGATAAAGAACAGGTGTTGCAAATATTTGAAGACCTGTTTAATCACAAAGCGTTTACCGGGCGCTCCGGCACTTTTTTCGGCTTTGAAGGTTTGGGGTCCATTTATTGGCACATGGTGTCGAAACTCCAATTGGCCGTACTGGAATGTTGCCTGAAAGCCGTGGATGAGGGAGAAAGCCCTGAACGCACGGGTAAATTAGTGGAGCATTACTATGAAATAAACGAAGGCATCGGCGTACATAAATCCCCGTCGCTTTACGGCGCTTTCCCGACCGATCCGTATTCCCATACACCCGCCGGGAAAGGCGCACAGCAACCCGGCATGACGGGACAGGTAAAAGAAGATATTGTGAGCAGGTTCGGCGAGTTGGGCGTTTTTGTGAAAAATGGTCAACTGCATTTCAACCCCTTTATGCTGCGGAAAAGCGAATTCCTCGGGGAAGCCAAAATATTCGAATACGTAAATGTCCATCAGGAAGCGCGGGAATTACCGCTCGAAAAAGGGTCTCTTTGTTTTACCTATTGCCAGGTACCAATCGTGTATACGTTGGCAGCGGAAAACCGCCTGACCATTGCGCATAAAAACGGCGCGTCAACCACATCGGACGACTTACATGTGGATAAAAACAACAGCCTTAAAATTTTTGAAAGGACTGGTGATATCATCCAAATCAATGTTCACATCAAAACGTCAATGTTGAAATAACATGAAAACAGGTTGGCAAACAGCAGTTATCCTGTTGGCTTTAGCCTTCAGTTTTTCATGTCACACAGGGCAGCCTGGCCAAACATATCAACAACCAAAACAAGCAGTGACAGCGAAAGACATCCTGGGCAATCCCGAATATCCGGCCATTTCTTACGGCGGCTATCGGGGGAACAGCCGTGACATACAGCCCACCGTGGAGCAACTGAAAGAGGACATGAAAATCCTTGCTGCCATGAATATCAAGGTACTGCGGACATACAACACCAAATTGGCAGAAGCCTCCAACCTGTTAAAGGCTATTCGCGCATTAAAACAGGAAAACCCCGGTTTCGAGATGTATGTCATGCTGGGCGCATGGATCGATTGCCGGAAAGCATGGACAAATCATCCCGATCATGACCACGAGGATGAAGAGGCCAATGCTGCAGAAATTCAAAGGGCAGTGGATATGGCCAACCAATACCCAGACATCGTAAAAATCATAGCCGTCGGCAACGAGGCGATGGTGAAGTGGGCCGCCAGCTACTTCGTGCAACCCTGGGTAATTCTAAAATATGTGAACCAGCTGCAAGCGCTTAAGAAAGCAGGCAAACTGCCCCAAAACCTGTGGATTACAAGCTCCGACAATTTCGCCTCCTGGGGCGGCGGAGACGCCGGGTATCACGTCGAAGATTTGACAAAATTGCTCATGGCGGTTGATTATGTGTCCCTGCACACCTACCCCATGCACGACACCCATTACAATCCTGATTTCTGGGGCAATTTCGAGGGCGAAGAAACGCTCTCCGATAGTGCCAAAATCACCGCTGCCATGACCCGTGCCAGGGATTATGCGATTTCACAATACAAAAGCGTGGCAAAATATATGAAGACATTGGGCATTGAAAAGCAAATTCATATCGGCGAAACAGGCTGGGCCAGCGCCTGCAATGACCACTACGGAGCCACAGGTTCAAAAGCGACCGACGAATACAAGGAAGGTCTTTATTACAACATGATGCGCGAATGGACCAATCGGGAGCGCATTGCCTGCTTTTACTTCGAAGTTTTTGATGAAGTCTGGAAAGACGCCGCCAATCCCGGAGGTTCGGAAAACCACTTTGGATTGTTCACCATCGACGGGCAAGCCAAATATGCCATATGGGATTTAGTAGACAAGGGTGTTTTTAAAGGACTGTCAAGGGGCGGGAATCCTGTTGTGAAAACGTATGGCGGCGACAAAAAAGCCCTGCTGGAAAAAGTCCCGCTGCCTCCGATGAAGCAAAAAATGCCGGCGACGCATTAACCGATTTCAGATGTCCAAACATGAAAAAATTCATTACATACGGTGTTGTATTTTTATTGGTTGCCATGCTAAGCGCTTGTTTATCCATGGATAAAAAATTGAAAACGGAGGTTTATGAAACGTCTGCAAGCGGCAGCAAGCTCCAGCTAATAACGGAATTCCCCGCGGGTGATAAAACCGTGGCCATCAAACTCTTGCCTGATCAAAAATTCCAGACCATTACCGGGTTCGGAGGATCGTTTACGGAGTCATCGGCCTCGTTGTTGAACAAATTGAGCAAGAAAAACCGTGACAAAATTTTGGAAGCTTATTTTGGGGAAGATGGCGCCCGCTACTCCCTGACCCGCACCCATATCAACTCCTGCGATTTTTCTCTGGGTCAGTACAGCTATGCTCCCGTGGAAGGCGACACCGCATTGAAAAGTTTTTCCATCGAGGAAGACCGGCGCGATATCATTCCGATGATCAAGGATGCAATGGCCGTTTCCAAAGACGGGTTTAAAATTCTTTCCTCCCCCTGGACAGCCCCGCCCTGGATGAAGGATAACAAAAAGTGGGTGGGTGGAAAACTGTTGCCGGAATATTACGACACCTGGGCCCTGTTTTTCTCGAAATATATTGATGCCTATAAAGCGGAGGGGATTGACATCTGGGGCTTCACGGTGGAGAACGAACCACTGGGCAATGGCAACAACTGGGAGAGTATGCACTTTACACCGGAAGAAATGACCCTGTTTGTGCAAAACCATCTGGGCCCAAAACTGGAAGCCGACGGAAAAAGCCACGTAAAAATTCTGGGCTACGACCAAAACCGGGAGCATTTACAGGAATGGGTTGACGTGATGTACCGGGATGAGGCCTCCTCAAAATATTACGCCGGTACCGCCATACATTGGTATGCCAGCACTTTTGAGGTATTTCCCGATGCCTTGCAATACGCGCACAACAAAGCCCCGGGCAAGCATTTGATTCAATCGGAAGCCTGCGTGGATGCCGAAGTGCCCAAATGGCAGAACGACGCCTGGTACTGGAGCAGGGAAGCCACCGACTGGGGCTGGGACTGGGCGCCGGAGAAGGACAAACATTTGCACCCAAAATATGCCCCGGTCAACCGCTATGCAGGGGACATAATCGGCTGCCTTAACAACTGGGTGGACGGCTGGATAGACTGGAACATGGTGCTGGACAGACAGGGTGGCCCCAACTGGTTCAAAAACTGGTGTACAGCCCCCGTCATCGTCGACCCGGATGCAGATGAGGTGTATTTCACGCCCGTCTATTATACGCTGGCTCATTTCAGTAAATATATCCGGCCGGGAGCTGTGCGGATCGGGTTTGAAAATACTGACAGCACACTCATGGTTACAGCCGCCCAAAACCCGGACGGCTCTGTCGTGGTGGTGGTTTTTAATCCCACGGAAAATGAAAAACACTTCATGCTCTCGTTCGGAGAAAAATCTGCCCATTTAAAAATCAGTGACAAGGCGATTCAAACCATCTTGATCAATAAACGAAACACCAACAATGAGTAATTCAGCGACATCCTCTCAAAAAATTCCTTTCGGGCAAAAGGTTGCCTTCGGATTGGGCATGCTTGCCAATCAAATGTTCCCCGCTGCCCTGGGAATATTCATGGTTGTGCTGGTACAGGATTTAGGGTTTCCGGGATGGATGTGGGGGATACTGTTTTTCCTTCCCCGGGTTTATGATTCCATTACCGACCCCATTATGGGATTTATAACGGACAATACCCGCTCTGTATGGGGCAGACGCAGGCATTATGTCTTTATAGGCGCCGTCATCATGGGCATTTCGTTTGTAGCGATGTGGCAGTTGCACCGGGAAGATGGTGTGGAATATAACTTCACCTACTTCCTGCTTTGGTCTTTTGTATTCTATTCGGGGCTGACCATTTTCAGTGTGCCTTATGTAGCCATGGGCTATGAAATGAGCGATGATTTTCACGAGCGCACCAACATTATGACCGTAGCGCAGTGGATTGGCCAATGGGCCTGGGTCATTGCCCCATGGTTTTGGGTAGTGATGTATGACCCCACGTGGTTTGAAAATGCAGATACGGCTACCCGAACACTCTCGGTATGGGTTGGCATATTTTGTATGATTTTGGCTATGATTCCCGCTTTTTTTATCAAAAGCAAATCCACCAAAGATGATGACAGCCTCATTCCATTGAGCCTGAAGAATATTGGAGGTGGTCTCAAAGAAATTCTGAACGGGTTCAGGGAAGCTTTCAAGATTCGGGAGTTCAGAAAATTGTGTTTTTCTACATTTCTGATCTTTAATGCGTTCAATACGGTAGCTTCCTTCTCCTTTTTTATCATTGTTTATTATTTGTTCAACGGCGATGCGGGAGCAGCAGGCGTCTGGCCGACTTTATTCGGGAGTGTAGGAGCCTTGGTGACCACTTTTGCGGTAATACCCACCGTGGCATGGATGTCCAAAAAAATGGGCAAGAAGAATGCCTTTATGCTCTCGCAGGGCGTTTCCATCATCGGATATATCCTGTTTTGGTTCCTGTTCGTGCCGGGTAAACCCTATATGTTCTTTTTTGCACTCCCGTTCTTTTCCTTCGGAATCGGCAGTTTGTTCACTTTGATGATGTCCATGACGGCAGATGTGTGCGATTTGGACGAACTGAATACGGGTAAAAGGCGGGAAGGTATTTTCGGCGCTATTTATTGGTGGATGGTGAAGTTCGGTTTTGCTATTGCCGGGTTGATGAGCGGCGCCATAATGACGCTGGTTGGATTCGCCCCGGATGCAGCATCGCAGCCTGATGGCGCAGTAACAGGTTTAAGGCTGTTCTTTTCCGGGGTCCCCATTCTCGGGACGTTGGTTGCTATGTGGATCATGCGGAATTATGAATTGTCCGAAGAACGTGCCCATGAAATACGGGCAGAAATAAACGGGAAAAAAGCCCCCGGGAACGGCCCGTCTGCTTATGCGCCGGGCAAATTGCTTGAACTGAGTAAAGGAGTAAATTTGAATACAGGGACTGGTTTGAATTTCAACGGTAAAACGACGGCTGAAATCAGTTCATTGTTTTCGAAGACGCTCAACCAGGGTCTGCATGGATTGTGTTTCAGCCCTTATGCAGAAGGTCAGAGAGCGGGCGATACCTTGTCGGAATCCCAGATTCGCCGGCGGATGGAAATCATTGCGCCCTATACAAAATGGGTCCGTTCCTTTTCCTGTACCCAGGGCAACGAGTTGATTCCAAAAGTCGCCCGGGAAAAAGGCTTGAAAACAATGGCAGGGGCATGGATAAGCCAGGATGCCGAAAGGAACGAAAGAGAAATAAAAGCGCTCGTTCAATTGGCTGAAGCAGGATTGGTAGACATAGCGGCAGTAGGCAACGAAGTATTGCAGCGCAATGAACTTTCCGAACAGGAAGTAATCAAATACCTTCAGCAGGTGAGGGCATTGCTGCCCAAACACATTCCTTTGGGTTATGTGGATGCCTATTATCATTTCCTTGACAAACCTGCCCTCGTGGATGCCTGCGATGTGGTTTTGATCAACTGCTATCCGTTCTGGGAAGGAGCCGACAATGAACACGCCCTGCATTACATTCAACGCATGTTTGAGTTGACAAACCAGATAGCCGGGGGTAAAAAAGTAATCATCACTGAAACAGGGTGGCCAAGCAAAGGGCAAACTGTGCAGGAGGCCAATCCGTCGGCTGAAAATGCGATGAAATACTTTATCAATACGCAGCATTGGGCTAAAGACCAAAACATTGAAATGTTCTACTTCTCTTCATTTGACGAATCCTGGAAATTACATCTTGAAGGGGAAGTGGGCACTCAGTGGGGATTATGGGATATAAATGAAAAACAAAAGTTCGGCTGAAACCGGCATCATTCAAATCTGTTTGTTTTGTACAAAAATCATAATAAAATATGTCATTCAGACAAGGAAAATACCTAACCCTTTCGGGAACAGACTATTCCGGCAAATCACCCGAACAGATTCAAAACCTCTTCCGGCAAATATTGGAAGATGGCATGCATGGACTCTGTTACAGTGCTTACGAAGAAGGCCAACAGCCGGGTGATATTTTAACGGTTGAACAAATCCGGCGCCGGATGAAGATCATTGCCCCTTACACCAAATGGGTACGCTCATTTTCCTGTATTGAAGGCAATGAATTGGTGCCGAAAGTCGCCCGTGAGTTCGGACTAAAAACGCTGGTTGGCGCATGGTTGGGAAAAGATGAAGACCTGAATGAACAGGAAATAGCCGGCCTGATACAACTATCCAAAGAAGGATATGTTGACATTGCTGCCGTAGGCAACGAAGTGCTCTACCGGAAGGATATGAGCGAGGAGGCTCTGTTGGACTACATCCACCGGGTGAAAAAAGCCATCCCGGAGGTGCCGACGGGCTATGTGGATGCCTATTACGAGTTTACCGCTTGCCCCGGAATCACCGAGGCCTGCGATGTCATTTTATCCAATTGCTACCCTTTTTGGGAAGGTTGCCACATAGACTATTCCCTGGTATATATGAAACAGATGTACCAGCAGGCTGTACAGGCCGCCAATGGCAAAAAAGTAATCATCACCGAAACGGGCTGGCCGAGCCGGGGAAAAAGCCTTGATGGCGCTGAACCGTCTGCGGAAAATGCCATGAAATATTTCATCAATACCCAACAGTGGTCACGGGAGGAGGGCATTGATATTTTTTATTTCTCCTCCTTCGATGAGTCCTGGAAAGTAGGCGCCGAAGGCGATGTAGGTGCTTATTGGGGCTTGTGGGACATGCACCAAAACCTCAAATTTTAACGAAATAATGGCGTCTGGATCGGGCAACCCGGCTTGCTTTCGGCGCTTTTTTATCCATATTTTAAAACTTAAACTAATTCATAATGAAGCATTTTACTCTTTTATTAACGCTGCTAATATCCAGCTTGGGGTATGCACAAATAAGCCTTCCGATAGACTTTCAGTCAACGACAATTAACTACGCGTTCACCGATTTTGGTGGCGGGCAGATGAGCAGGGTGGACAACCCCGACATGTCCGGCATTAACACAAGCAGCAAAGTGGCGCGCATGATAAAAAATGCCGGCGAAGTCTATGGCGGCAGCTTTTTGGAATTGGCAGGCCCAATCGATTTCTCTGTGAATAAACACTTCAAAATGAAGGTTTGGACGCCGGGTGCGGGCAGAAAGGTGTTGTTGAAATTAGAAAACCTGACAAATGGGGCTATTGCTTACGAACAGCAAAAAATGACGACTGTAGGCAATGCATGGGAAGAACTGGTTTTTGATTTCACAGGCATCAATACCGCAAATTCCTACCAAAAACTGGTTTTCATTTTCGACCTGGGTACGGTGGGCGACGGCTCTGCCAATTTTACTTTTTATGTCGACGACATTGAGCAATTCAATGGCGGTGGCGGGAAGGCCCAGGTTGACCTGCCCATCACCTTCCAGGATACCGCCACCGTAGACTATGCCCTTGCGGACTTCGGCGGCAACGCCTCCTCCATCGTACCGGACCCCACCAACCCGGCGAACCTCGTAGGCAAGGCCATCAAAACGGGCGGGGCAGAACTCTGGGCCGGCACCACCAACGGCAACAACGGCCTGGCCAACCCGATACCGTTCACCGCCGACAACACCAAAATATCCGTTCGGGTATGGTCGCCCGATGCAGGTACGCCTGTCCGACTGAAGGTGGAGAACGCCGCCAACGCCGCTATCAGCGTGGAAACTGAAGCGAACACCACGATGGCTGGCCAGTGGGAAACACTGGTGTTCAATTTCAGCAACCAGGCCCCGGGCACGGCCGCACTGAACCTGGCGAACACTTACAACAAATTATCCATCTTTTTCAACTTCGGCACCACCGGGGCGATGGCGGGTGAAAAAACCTATTACTGGGATAATGTGAGATTCGGTTTGGGCCAGGTTGACCTGCCCATCACCTTCCAGGACACCGCTTCTGTGGACTACGCCCTCGTGGACTTCGGCGGCAACGCCTCCTCTATCGTAGTGGACCCCACCGACCCGAACAACCTTGTCGGCAAGGCCATCAAAACGGGCGGGGCAGAACTCTGGGCCGGCACCTCCAACGGCGGCAGCGGCCTCGCGAGTCCAATTCCGTTCACCGCAGCCAACACCAAAATGTCCGTGCGGGTATGGTCGCCCGACGCGAATACGCCGATCCGACTGAAGGTGGAGAATGCCGCCAACGGGGCTATCAGCGTGGAAACTGAAGCGAACACCACTACGGCAGGCGCCTGGGAAACACTGGAGTTCAATTTCAGCAATCAGGCTCCGGGCACAGCAGCACTGAACCT
>JAKOXM010000241.1 GCA_029781095.1 Bacteroidota bacterium | reverse complement strand
CCCAGTTCAGCGTGGGATAATTGAAGACGCTGCTGTATTTGGCTTTGCCTTCATGCAATTGGCCGATCATTTCCTCCCGGCTGATGCCGAGGGTCTCGGCGGCGCTGTACAGGTAGAGGCCGTGTCCGCCTTCGTCCTGTATTTTGGCAAGCAGTATTTTCTTGGCCCGGAGTGTTGGGGCCCGCGTGATCCAGTTGCCCTCCGGCTGCATCCCGATCACTTCGGAATGCGCGTGCTGGCTGATCTGGCGGATGCAATGCCGGCGATAATCGTCAGGCATCCAGTCCCTGGGCTCGATCTTCTCTTCCGCGTCGATGTACGCCTGAAATGCCTGAAGTTTTTCCTGTACGTCCATTGGAAAAGACTGGTTTTTAAAATGAATATGTTTCGGCGGCAGTAACGCCAACCTCCGGTTGGCAAGTAGGGTAAAATGGCTTCGGGAGCATCCCTGCCAACCAGAGGTTGGGGGTACGGTTGCCAACCAGAGGTTGGCGTTACGGTTGCCAACCAGAGGTTGGCGTTACGGTTGCCAACCGGAGGTTGGGGGTACGGTTGCCAACCGGAGGTTGGCGTTACTAGAGGGTTCCGCGGCGTCGCTGCTCTTCTTCGATGGATTCAAAAAGTGCCCGGAAATTGCCTTTGCCAAACGATTTGGCGCCTTTGCGCTGGATGATCTCGAAAAACATCGTCGGGCGGTCTTCTACCGGGCGGGTGAATATCTGTAGCAGGTATCCCTCGTCGTCGCGGTCCACCATGATACCTAGTTCCTTCAGCCGGGCGAGGTTTTCGTCGATAGCGCCCACACGGTCGGCAACCGTGTCGTAATAACTGCCGGGCACGTGCAGAAACTCAACACCGCGCTTGCGCATCTCGCTGACTGTGAACACTATATCGTCGGTGGCAACGGCAATATGCTGGCAGCCGGAGCCTTCATAAAAATCAACAAACTCTTCGATTTGAGACTTTTTAAGTCCGGAAGCAGGCTCGTTGATCGGAAATTTGATGCGCCCGTTTCCGTTGGTCATTACTTTCGACATCAGGGCAGAATACTGGGTACTGATGTCTTTGTCGTCAAACGAGATCAGGTTGGCAAACCCCATGGTTTCGCGGTAAAACTGCGCCCAGGTGTTCATCTGCCCCCAGTTGACGTTACCGACCATGTGATCGATGTATTTCAAGCCTGTTTCCTTCGGGTTGTATTCGGAAATCCAGGGCTCGTAGCCGGGCAGGAAAATGCCGTTGTAGTTTTTTCGCTCCACAAAAATATGCACGGTGTCTCCATAGGTATGGATACCGGCACGTACCACCTCGCCAAAGCCGTCGCGTTCGACCGTGGGCTCCATAAACGGCGTAGCGCCCCGTTCCACCGTTTCGTGGAAGGCTTTTCGGGCATCCTCGACCCAAAGTGCAATTACCTTGACGCCGTCGCCGTGTTTTTTGACATGCTCGGCAATTGGCGAATGGGAAGTAAGCGGTGTGGTCAGCACGAGGCGGATCTTTCCCTGTGCCAGCACGTACGATGTATGGTCGCGCATACCGGTTTCAAGGCCTGCATAGGCGAGCGACTGGAACCCGAAAGCGGTTTTGTAATAGTGAGCCGATTGCTTGGCGTTGCCGACGTACAGTTCGACGTAGTCGGTACCGAGCAGGGGCAAAAAATCTTCGGCATCCGGAAATATCTTCTGAAGGCCGTAATTATAATTCTGAATACCGGTGAGTGTAGCCATAAAGTAAAAATATTTGATCAGTCAGTACCTGGTGGTCAAAAGGGTTCACACACGTCAAAGTCCTGTAAATCAACAATATCAGTGGGCCGGAAGGGTTTCTTCCGCCCATGATTTGTAGTAATCTTCCACTTCCAGTTTCATTGCCTCTTTCGTGATCTTCACCGGGCGGAAAGGATCGATCATGACGGCGAGTTCTTCGGTGGCCGTTTTGCCGATGCTGCGTTCGATGGCGCCCGGGTGCGGACCGTGCGGAATACCGCCGGGGTGGAGTGTCAACTGGCCTTTCTGAATATTATTCCGGCTCATAAAGTCGCCGTCCACGTAATAGAGGATTTCATCGGAATCGATATTGCTGTGGTGGTAGGGCGCCGGAATGGCTTTCGGATGGTAGTCGTAGAGACGGGGCACGAAAGAACATACCACGAATCCGTCGGCTTCAAACTGCTGGTGAATGGGCGGCGGCATGTGTATGCGCCCGGTAATAGGCTCGAAATCCAGTATCGAAACAGCCCAGGGGTAATGGTTGCCGTCCCACCCGATCACGTCGAAAGGATGCGTGGCATACACGTAGGGATAGATCATCCCTTGTTTTTTGATCTTGACGAGAAAATCGCCGTGCTCGTCGTGGGTCTCCAGGTTTTGAGGCAATTTGAAGTCGCGCTCGCAGAACGGGGCGTGTTCGAGCATCTGCCCGAACTGGTTGCGGTAGCGCTGGGGCGTGCGAATCGGGCTGAACGATTCAATGATCAGCAGCCGGTTGCGCGTACTCAGGAAATGAATTTTATAAATCGTGCCGCGTGGTATCACGATGTAATCGCCGTATTCGAAAGGTACCTGTCCGTACATCGTTTCGACCCAGCCGTGCCCCTGGTGCACAAAAATCATTTCGTCCGCATCTGCGTTTTTGAAGAAATAATCTTTCGTGCTGTGGTGCGGCGCCGCCAGCCCGATATGCAGATCGCCGTTGACAAACAACGTTTTACGACTTTCAAGATAATCGTCCTCGAAGGGAAGTTCAAAGCCCTTGAAACTCAGGGCGGAGAGATTTTTTTCAATGGCAATTTCCGGCTCAACCGAATAGGAAATTCCCTTCTCCTTCACCATCGTGGGCGGGTAGAGGTGGTATACGAGCGAAGAAACACCGGAAAAGCCCTGTGTTCCGACCAGTTCTTCCTGGTACAATCGCCCCGCGTGGTTATGAAACTGGGTATGCCGTTTTCGGGGAGTTTTGCCAAGCTTGTGGTAGATTGCCATGCACTTTTTGGGCAAAGTTGTCACGCATTGCTCCTTCAAAATCTGATCTGAATCAGTTTTCCGAATGATAATTGTCAGTCCCGCATTTCGCCGCTTGTCAAGCTATTCTCATCTGCCGCCGCCGGCACCAATCCGGGCCTGATTGTACTGCGAAACACCGGTTTCGCATCAATTTTCACGCGAAACCGGTGTTTCGCAGTACAATTTTATTACGCGCAAAAACCCGAAATTTTTCAACCCATATTCAAGAACAATACTCTGTTTCTTTTGCACAAGTAGAGGGATTATTCTGTTTGCGTTAAATTGTGACGTCCCGGCAAAATAAAAGTCTAAATCTTCATTCAGTAAAAAGCCGTATATTCGCGGCGTTTTATCACAGAAGGGGTATAAGGCTTCCGTTCGTTCGTTTTTCTGACCGCCCGTCCGGCGGATTGCGTGGAAAAGAGGAGCAGAGGTGCAAAGGCCCAACACCCTCGCTCATTTTTTCACCCGCCTGCCCGACCGGCAGGCCCACGTACGTATGAATGTCCGCATTTAAAAATTTAGGTATTGCCGACGAGCTGCTGAAAGGCATCGAGGCATTGGGTTTCGAAACCCCCACCCCGGTTCAGGAACTCGTAATTCCAACCGCCCTTTCTTCCGACGACGATATCATTGCACTCGCACAAACCGGCACGGGCAAAACGGCCGCCTTCGGCCTGCCGCTTTTGCAGCGCATCGAGCCCGGAGAACACGGCATACAGGCGCTGATACTTTGCCCCACGCGCGAATTGTGCGTTCAGGTAACCAGCGACCTGGTCAATTATTCCCAATTCGCACATCAGTATAAGGTAGTGGCCGTGTACGGCGGCGCCAGCATCGAAACCCAGATCAGGCAAATCAAGGCCGGCGCGCAGATCATCGTAGCCACACCAGGCCGTCTCATGGACCTGATGGCCAGGAAAGCCGTCCGGCTCGACCGGGTGGCGCGTCTGGTACTCGATGAAGCCGACGAGATGCTCAACATGGGCTTCAAGGAAGCAATCGACTTTATACTTGCCTCGGCAGAAAACCGGCGGTCCATCTGGCTCTTCTCGGCTACCATGCCCGACGAGGTGCGCGTCATCGCGTCCAACTACATGAAAAGCCCGCGCGAGATCAGCACCGGCAAGCGCAACCAGACAAATGAAAACATCGAGCACATCTATTATGTGTGCCGTGCCGACAACCGCTTTGCCACGCTGAAACGGGTAGTAGACGCCAACCCGGGTATCTATGCGCTTATTTTCTGCCGCACCAAAATCGAAACCAAAGAGGTCGCAGAGCAAATGATCCGCGACGGTTACGACTCCGATGCCCTGCACGGCGACCTCGCCCAGGCCGACCGCGACCGGGTCATGCAACGCTTCCGCGAAGGCAACCTGCAACTGCTCATCGCAACCGACGTGGCAGCACGGGGCCTCGACGTGAGCAACATCAGCCACGTGATCAACTACGGCATTCCCGATGAAATAGAAGCTTATACGCACCGCTCGGGCCGGACGGGCCGTGCAGGTCGCACCGGTGTGAGCATCAGTATCATCACACCGAAATTTGAAGATAAGATCCGGCTCATCGAGCGCAAAACAAAAGCGTCTTTCGAGAAAAAGAACATTCCGACTGGCATCGAGGTATGCGAACAGCAGCTCTTCCACATCGTCAATAACATACACACACAGGAAGTACACCACGCTGAAATAGAGCCTTTTATGGGTCGCATCTACGAAGAGTTGAAAGACCTGACCAAAGAAGAACTCATCAAGCGATTTGCCAGCGTGGAATTCAACCGCTTCCTCGCATACTACCGCAACGCCCCCGATATCAATATCTACCCGAGAGGCGACAAGCGCAACGCGCGCCCGGAAGCCGGCCCCTCATCGTCGGGCGGCAAAATGGTCCGCCTCTTCGCCAACGTCGGTGAAATGGACGGCGTATCGAAAAAGGATTTCATCAAACTGCTTTCCCGCACCTTCGGCGTGCCGGCGCAGGCCATCGGCCACATCGACCTCAACCGCGCCTATATGCATTTTGACCTCGATTCGGCCTACGTAAACGTGGTGCGCGACGGGCTTTCCGAATTCACCATCAACGGCCGGCGCATCCGGCTGGACGATGCTTCCACGAAAAAGGAAACACGATCCAAAGAGGACAAGTTTTTCGAAAAATGGGAAAAAGGCGGCAAGAAGAAAAAGGGAAACAAGTAGGCAGCAGCAGGCGGTAGCAGTTTGCAGGGGCAGTCGCAGAAAGTTTAGTCGTGGCGCGCTCCTTCTGCTACCTTAAACACGTGCAATACCTGCGGAAAAATCGCGTCGATGGTCTCTGCCGCCCCCTTGGGCGACCCGGGCAGCGTGATGACCAGCATCGCGCCGGCAAAGCCCGCCACACCGCGCGACAGCATGGCGTACGGCGTGCGCTGCTGGCCGTAGTGGCGGGCGGTTTCCATGATGCCCGGTATCTCGCGGTCGAGTAACGGGCGCACGGCATCCGGGGTAATGTCGCGGGGCGAAAGGCCTGTACCGCCGACGAAAAGCAGGAGATTGAACCCTGCTGCGCTGAAATGCCGGACTTTCGATTGAATCATGTCAAAATCATCAGGGATCACTTCCTGCTGCGTCACGGCAACGTTGTGTTTTGCCAGTCTGCCGGCAACGGCCTGCGTGGAAGCATCCGGATTTTTACCGGCCGCCACGCTGTCGGAGCAGACGACGACTGCACAGGTCAAATGATCCGGCGCAGGCATTCGAAAGTCCGTTTTGCCGCCTTTTTTGCTTTCGAGCCTGATGGTGGCAATCTCAATGCCTTTATCCAGCGGCTTCAGCATGTCGTACATCGTGAGGGCCGTGACCGCTGCTCCATGCATGGCCTCTACTTCGACGCCGGTTTTATAGAGCGTATGCACTTCCACGCTGATGATGATGTTCAGACCGTCGATCGCGTGTGTGATGGCAGTATATTCTACCGGCAACGGATGGCAATCCGGTATGACGTCGCTTGTCTTTTTGACGGCCAGAAGGCCTGCCGCCCGGGAAAACTCGAATACATCACCCTTGGGCACCTGCCTGGTTTCGATAGCGCGGATCGTTTCCTGTTTCGAAACGCGGAGGATCGCCGTGGCAATTGCCTGACGCAAACTGCCCGATTTATGCGTGATATTGACCATAATGTCATTGATTGACTTTCCAACGGTAACCTGCGTCTTGCAGTATTTCCTTTCCCCAAACGGGCAATTCCGCTTTCAGGCGCTCCACCACTTCTTCGCAGGCAGCAATGGCCGCTTTTCTGTGCGCAGACGAGGTGAAAACGAACAGACTTATTTCGCCCGCGCCCACGGTTCCGAGGCTGTGGTACACATGCATGCACGTGAGGGGGTATTTTTCAAAAACGGCTTCCCGTATTTCATGCATTTTTTCGAGCGCCATTTCTTCAAAGGCGGTGTATTCAATGGCCGCAACGACATTGCCGTCCGTCACGTCGGCACGCACCTGCCCAAGAAAAATGCTGTGCGCACCGATTGTCTTTTGCGTGCTGTGCTTTTGGATGCTTTCCGCCACAAAGGCCGCCGTCACGGGGCCTTGCACGAATATGTTTCTAGGTTTCTTTTCCATTCGATTGTTTATTTTTTGCCTGCAGGTTCCACGTTACGACGCCGCCATGCAAACTGTACACGGTTTTCGATTTGCCGAAAATATCCGCCAACTGCTTCGCTGCATGCAAACTTCTGGCACCGGTCTGGCACACAACGACAACCGTATCCCTTTCCACGGCCGGCAATTTGTCTTTCCATAGCGACAGCGGTATCCTGCGGCAAAAAAGATCGTGCGGAGCAGGCGTTTCATGCAACTCCCGAATGTCGATAATTTCCACCGGTTTTGTGCGAAGCAGGTTTTCAAGACCCAAACAATCAATCGTAAAACGAGGATCATGCATGCCGCATAACCAGTCGTAGTCGGTGTTTCGAAACGCTTCGGCATCTTTCGGAATCCGGGCGGGCGTGTCTTTACGGGCCGTTATTGTCACTTCGTATATTGTATTGTTCAGCGCGTTGTAACTAAGCAGGCGGTTCAGCAGCGGCTGGCCGATACCGGTTATGACTTTGATCGCTTCATTGGCCTGCATCACGCCGATCATACCGGGCAAAACGCCGAGCACACCGGCTTCGGCACAATCGGGCACTTCGCCGGCCCCAGGCGGTTGCGGAAAGAGGTCGCGATAGTTGACTGCTTCCCCGGCATCGGGGTGGTT
>JAKOXM010000178.1 GCA_029781095.1 Bacteroidota bacterium | reverse complement strand
CCGTCGGCTGCTCCCTGCCGCCCGTCCAGCGTCATGACAAGTTCGCGCAAGGTTATTTCTCCTTCTCCGGGTATTACAAAATCAGCGCCTTGCCCGAGGTACAGATCGCAATGATCGCTTGCGTCGCTGCTGTTTACGATGACGGTGCAGCCGTGCTGTTTGCCGTATTTTGCGAGTTCGAAAGCGGCCTCGCGCATGCGGGTCAGGCACATCTTGGTCAGGTAGTTGAAGCCGTCGTCGTAGATAACCAGGTAATCGGGCCGGGTTTTTTTGAGGACAGGGAGTATTTCATCTGCCGATTTTGCGAGGTTGGTATCGAACAAATGCACGTCGAAACCGCATGCGCGCATCAGCGCTGCCGCGTAGATGGTGCCGTAAGGCGGATAGGGCTGTCTGGTCTTCCACTGTTTTGCGTCGAACCGGTAAAAATAGGAATGTGTGAACAGGATGCCCGGCATGGGAGGCGTGTTTATTTGTTGCCAAAAATAGCAGGTATAAATGAAAAGCCGCCGGGCAACCTCAAGTCGCCGGACGGCTTTGTATAAAAATGTCGAAACAGGTTATTTGGCAAATGCCTGTTCTACGATCTCTATCTGTTCTTTTTCGTGTTTTTTCAGGAAGCCCGTGGCGGGACTGGCTGCAGAGGGCCGGCTCACGCATTTCCACCCGTATTCGGGATGATTGAGTGCCAGATGCCCCCAGGCGCCCATGTTGCGCGGTTCTTCCTGTACCCACATGAGTTCTGCTTTGCCGTATTGTTTCAGCAGGGCTTCGAACTGCTTTTTGGGGAACGGGTATATCTGCTCGAGCCGGGCGATGGCTACGTCTTCACGCTTGTTCTCCTGTCTGAATTTGTCGAGATCATAAAATATTTTGCCCGAACAGACGAGCAGACGCTTCACTTTTGCGGTTTTGGCCTCCGTATCTGTTATGATCTCCCGGAAACGGTTGCCCGATTCCAACTCGCTGATATTGCCCAAGTTATATGGCGGACGAAGTGCCGACTTCGGTGTTATCAGGATGAGCGGTTTGCGGAACGGTCGCAACAACTGCCTGCGCAGCAGGTGAAACAGGTTGGAGGCTGTGGTTACGTTGGCCACGGTCACGTTGTTCTCTGCGCAGCCTTGCAGGTAGCGTTCGAGTCGGGCGGAAGAGTGCTCGGGGCCCTGCCCTTCATAGCCATGCGGAAGCAACATGACAATGCCATTCATGCGTTGCCATTTGGATTCTCCGGCCATAATAAACTGGTCGATGATGGTGCTGGCACCGTTGGCAAAGTCGCCGAACTGTGCCTCCCACAACACCAGCGCATCGGGGTTGGCAAGCGCATAGCCGTATTCAAAACCCAGTACTGCGTATTCCGACAACAGGGAGTTGTATATCAAAAACCTGCCCTGGCTGGCAGACAATCCGTCAAGCCGGTTTATCCTTCTAAATGTATTTGCGTCGATCGGGCATGCATGGCGATGGCTGAAGGTGCCGCGTTTTACGTCCTGTCCGCTCATCCGAACCTGTTTGCCCTCGAGCAGGAGCGAGCCGTAGGCCATCAGTTCGCCGAGTGCCCAGTCGATTTTTCCCGTTTCCACGAGTTTGCGCTGATTTTCAAGCAATTTGGCGATCTGCGGCAGCGGGGTAAAGTCTTTGGGCAGGCTCAGCAGGTGACCGAGCAGGCGGTCGACCACAGCGCGCGGCACACCGGTATCGGGGCTTTCCTGGAAATCGGCGTCGTCGACCGTTTTTTTGAGCGCTTTCCAGGCCAGTTCGGGCTCCTGGTAAGTGTATGGCAGGGGTTTTTGACGCACATTGTCGAGGCGAGCCTGCAAATCGGCGCGGAAGCGCTGTTCCATGTCTTTGGCCAGTTGCTCGTCCACGTCGCCGCGCGCGATGAGTTTCTGGCTGTAAACGGTACGCGGATCGGGGTGTTTTTCGATGATCTTCCACATGGCCGGCTGCGTAAAACGCGGCTCGTCGCTTTCGTTGTGGCCGTTGCGCCGGTAGCACACCATATCGATAAACACGTCGGTATTGAACCGCTGCCGGTATTCGATGGCCAGTTCGGCGACGAAAACCACGGCCTCCGGGTCGTCGCCATTGACGTGGAACACGGGCGCCTGCACCACGTCGGCTACGCTGGTGCAATAGGTGCTGGAGCGGGCGTCTTCCCAATCGGTGGTAAATCCGATCTGGTTGTTGATCACCAAATGCACCGTACCGCCTGTGTTGTAGCCCTCAAGACTCATCATCTGCGTTACTTCGTAGGCGATGCCCTGGCCTGCCAGCGCGGCATCGCCATGGATCAGCACGGGCAGCAGGCGGTCGAAGTCGTCGCTGTACAGTATATCCAGTTTGGCACGGGAAAAACCTTCCACCACGGGGTTGACTGCCTCGAGGTGGCTGGGGTTGGGAAGCAGTTTTACGTAGAATTTTTTACCGTTGAGTGCGGTTACCTGGGATGAATAGCCCTGGTGATATTTGACGTCGCCGGAACCGAAACTCTGGTCGGGAATGGTTTTGTCTTCAAAAGCGCTGAATATCTGTTCGTAGGTTTTGCCCACGATGTTGCACAAAACGTTCAACCGGCCGCGGTGCGCCATGCCGATTACGACTTCTTCTACCGGCACATCGCCTTCGGAGGCCTTGTTCATCATGGCGTCCAGGGCGGCGATAGCGGATTCGCCTCCTTCGAGACCGAAACGCTTCTGGCCCACGAATTTGGTGGCCAGGAATTGTTCGAAACCCACGGCGCCGTTGAGTTTTTCAAGGATGCGTTTTTTCTTTTCCGCTGAAAAGCCGTAATCGGGTGACAGGTTGCGGTTCTCGACTTTTTTCCTGAGCCATTCCCGTTTTTCTTTGTCCGACACATCCGTACATTCAATGCCGATGTTGCCGCAGTATATCAGGCGCAGGCGTTGAATAATATCGCGCAGCGTTGCGTTCGGTAAGTTCAACTCGAAACCGGCTGCAAAAGGACTGTCCAGATCCGCTTCCGTGAGGCCGTAATCGGCCAGATCGAGGTGCGGTTTGCGATCCTTGCGCGGTTTGATGGGATTTGTCGTGGAAAGCGTATGTCCCCTGTCGCGGTATCCGTGGATCAGGCCGAGGACGGCAAATTCTTTTTGCAAGCGGGTTGCATCCACGGCGCCGCCGTCCTGCGAGTGCCCGTTGGTGGAAGTCAGGGCAAAGTCGAAGCCCTGGAAAAAGGCGCCCCAGTCGGCTTCCACGGATGCAGGGTCGTGTTGCCAGGACCTGTACATAGCGTCAATGTATTGCGGATGCGCATTGAATACGGGCGAATGGTCTTTCATTTTAATTACAGTATGCTTTTGTATCTTTCTGTCTTAAACGGCGAAAATCCCGCAAAAGTAGCAAGTTCGGGATGTTTTCAGGGTATATTGCTGCGGATAAAGATAACATCCGATCTGCGGGGTAAGTTGTGCGCTGAAAGCAGATGAATGTAAATTTTTTTAACGGGCATTCTCTTTTTTAAAGTGGAAACGCTACCTTTGCCCGCCCAAAACGAAAAACTACCTGTTTTTAACTGTTCAGCACATTATCTGCTCAAAATATGGCACACCACCGTTCTGCACTAAAGCGTATTCGTCAGATTGATAAGCGCCGTCTGCAAAACCGTTATTACAAAAAAACTGCGCGTACCGCGGTTAAGAATCTGCGCGAACTGAAAGACAAGGCCGAAGCCCAAAGCTTCCTGCCCAAAGTCATCAGTATGATTGACAAACTCGCGAAGCGCGGCAATATTCACCGCAACAAAGCTGCCAACCTGAAAAGTGGCCTGACCCGCCACGTGAACGCATTAGCGTAAACAACGGCCGTTTGCAGTAGCTGTCAACAATAGCCGTTGACAGGTGAAAGTTTCCGAAAAGTGTATCCCGTAGCCACGTGATACACTTTTTGTGTTGTATATCCGAAGCCTCGCTACTGCCCGCCGCCACTGCTCACTGCCATGTCCACCAAATATTACCCGCTCCGGATACGCGACCTGCGCCGCGAAACACCCGACACCGTATCGATTTCATTCGAAGTGCCCGACGATCTGCGTGACGCATTCCGGTTCACCCAGGGGCAGCACCTCAACCTCCGGACAGTGATCGGAGGCGAGGAGGTGCGGCGTTCGTATTCCATCTGCACCGGAACGCATGAAAACGACCTGCGCGTCGCTGTAAAAAAAGTAGAAGGCGGCCTGTTCAGCACCTTTGCCAATGAGCAACTGCAACGGGGCGATACCCTGGAGGCAATGTCGCCGCAAGGCCATTTCTTTACCGAACTCGCTCCCGAAAACCGAAACTTTTACGTCGCTTTTGCCGCCGGCAGCGGCATCACGCCTGTGATGTCAATCCTGAAAACAACTCTGGTGAAGGAGCCGAACAGCCGGTTTATGCTCTTTTTCGGAAACCGGAGTTTCGAGCATATCATTTTTCGGGAGCAGCTGGAAGAACTGAAGAACCGCTACCCCGACCGGCTGGCGGTGCACCATATCCTGAGCCGCGAATCGCTCGGCAGCGAACTTTTTCAGGGTCGTCTGAACGGTGAAAAATGCCGCTCGTACTGCCGCCTGTTGTTCCGTCCGGAGGATGCCGACGCCTTTTTTCTGTGCGGACCCGAAGAGATGATTTTCGACGTGAAAGAAACGCTGGAGGGCCTGGGCGTCGACGCCAAAAAGATTCATTTTGAGTTATTTACAACCGCAGGTATCAAAAAGGAAAAACCTGTACCCGGCGCTGTAGCTGCGAAAAAAGACACTTTCGATGCGTCCGTAACCGTCATACAGGATGGCACCCGCTTCGATTTTCAACTGACGTCCGACGGCAGTACCCTGCTCGATGCCGCCATGCGCGCCGGCGCCGACCTGCCCTTTTCCTGCAAGGGAGGCGTTTGCAGCACATGCAAGGCTAAAATCATGGAAGGCGAGGTGGAAATGGAGGTTTGCTACGGCCTCGAACCCGACGAAGTGGAAGCCGGATACGTGCTCACCTGTCAGTCGCATCCCAGGACGAAAAGGCTGGTAGTCAGTTTCGACGCGTAAAGCCGGAGAACGCTTACACGGCTTTTGCGTCTTTCAGCGCATCCACATACCTTTCTATAAACTCGCCAACCTGTTTTCGCCGGTATTGCATCACCCAGCGCGGGTGGGGTAGAGGCACTATTTCCCTGAAAAAATGGTGGATGTCATTGATTTTCTTGAAAAACGCAAAATTCTGTCCTTCACCCAGACATAGGGCGGTATCCTGCCTGCCGCCGAGATCCAGCTGCGTGCGAATGTTCCATACAATGAATGGCTCGACAGCCCGCTGCAGGTGACGGTCATCGTAATAATTGATGTTTTTCCCGTCCTTTATAAATCCGAGCGGTGAGAGCGAAGTGATATAAAAATCGCGGCAAAATGCCTCCGCACTGCCATAGGCGCGGATGAATTGCCACACAAATGCAGACGACAGTTCGGGCTTTTTCCGGA
>JAKOXM010000211.1 GCA_029781095.1 Bacteroidota bacterium | reverse complement strand
CTCTTTTTTTCCTCGCCGTGTTCGAGTCTGATCTTCAGCGCCTTTTCCAGAAACTCGATGGCTTTATCGTCCAGTTTTTGATCGCTGTACAGGTTGCCGATGTTGCTGTAGGCAGAGGCGACGTTGGAATATTCACCCAGTTTTTCATAAATATCTACAGATTTCAGATAGTAGGTGATGGCTGAATCGGGCTGGTACAATTCTGCAAACGTAGCGCCTATATTGTTGTACACCTTGCCCAGCCCCTTCGGGTCGTCTATCCGGCGACGAAAAACCTGTTCGTCTTTAAAGATCCGCAAAGCGGCCTCGAAGTCGCCTTTATCTTTTGTGGTGGCGCCGCGCAAATCCATGGCACGCGCCTGCCCTTTCAGGTATCTCGCCGATTTTGACATGGACTCCAAAGTATCTGCATAGCGAAATGCAAGGTCCAGATCCTGTTCTTTTGCCTCAATAGCGATGTCGTAGTAAATATCTGCCTTTTTAACAGGGTCGCTTTCTTTTTGAAAAACGAGGCGAAGGCTGTCCAGAAGTTGTTGCTGGGCGTCGACGGCTGACTGCATGAAAACGAGCAGCGGAATAAACAGGAGATATTTTCTCATGTCGATAGGGCGTCAAATGTTTTTTCATATTGGTTTTCAGTCTGCTAAGATCAGTTTTTTTGGGGAGAAACAATTTTTTCAGCCAATAATAATAATAACAGCGGCCGCACCATTACAGGAGGGCCGCTGCCGGGTTTTGATTGCTGGTCTGTTCAGTGGGCTATTGCTTCATAGGGCATGCAAATGTTGGGAACCGACCAGGCAATATCCTGAAAGAAGGAGGCTATTTGCCAGATGGCTGCCGTCATGGTTGCCAGGATGGTAAATACGGCGATTGGAGCGGGAAGATCTTGCGATGTCTTTTTCATTGCTTTCGTTTGATTTGGTGATCAATACAGGATGTTGTTTTCAAATGACATGACAAAGGTCCGTTGCTGCAAGAGGCTGGTCAATCACCCTTTTGTTGTAATCGGATCACCGAAAACACAATGCCGGGGAGGGCAATGCTCAGGCCTTTTCCGCTTCCATGATGAATTGCGGAGATGGCGTCGGTATAAACCTCGTGACACGGAGCCCGGCTTTTGCAAACAACCGCACGAATTCTTCCTGGGTGCGCTCGCGACCGCCCATCAGTACCTGCATGTGCATGTCATAGAACAAACTTATCGGGTTGCCGCCTTCCATAATGACCATGTCCATGGCCAGTACCTTGCCGCCGGCAGGTAAAGCCTCCGCGCAGTGCTGGAGGATCGAAATCGCTTTTTCATCGTTCCAGTCGTGCAGGACGGACTTCAGGATCAGCAAGTCGGCGGAAGGTATTTTTTCAAAAAAACTGCCCCCTGCGATGCCGAGCCGTGGAGCCAGTTCACCCGGATCAACATTTTTGACCACTTGCGGCAGATCGAACAGAATCCCTTTGATATCCGGATTCCTGCCTAAAATGGTTTTTAGCAGAAAACCTTGCCCCCCGCCTACATCACATATGCTGTCGAACGGAGAAAAGTCATAGCTGCTCACCAATGCCTGCGCCGACATCTGCGAAATGGAAGTCATGTACGCGTTAAACACGTTGCTCATATCAGGGTGTTGCTCCAGATATTCCCATGCGGTCTGCCCGTTGGCATGCGGGAATGCCGCTTCTCCCGTACGGACCGCGTATTCGAGCTGCTGCCATGCTTTTTGCCAGGGCTCGAACATCGTGATCTCCAGTGCCTTGGTAAGGCCACCGGGCATATCGCGGCGAAAAAACTGGCCGACTGGAGTCAGGCGGCATTGCCGGTCGTCGAGCTCGACGACACCCGTTTTTGCCAAAAAACGAAGAAAACGGTACAGCATTTCCGGGTGCGCCGAACAATGACCGGCAATATCTTCCACACTTTTTGTGTCGTCGCGCAGGTAGTCGGCAACGCCAAGCCGCACGAATGTGACGACAGCCTGGGTCTGTGCGAAACCGGTACTCAACTGGAAGGCCTGCACAAGCGGGTTGGCAGAGGGATGGCTCATATCTGGATATTTTATGTTGAAAATTCAGATGCCGGCAGGAATGCCCAGGGCTTTCATCAACAGGAAAAAAGCGGGCAGCACGAGGAGATAAAATCTGAATTTATCGGCGAGAATCCAGTTCCGGGTCGTTTGGGTCAGCACAACCGGATCGTCTGCAACCTTGCCGTCTATGATGCCGATCACTTTGAGTTTGGGAATAAAATAAATGACTGTCGCCACCATGCCGAGCAAATAAAGCAAAAACGAAACAAGCACCCAATACTGGCGCGGGGTGCCCCAATTGGAAGCCGATGCGGCAATCATGGACAACATCGGCAGCATGCTTGTTAGCGGCGAGGCCCAGAATACCGAGGGTTTTACATCGGTTTTGTTGAATGCGGTCAGGGAGTCAGGCAGGTTGCGAGTCCAGGCCGGAAAAACGACCATCGACTGGTATATGGAACCTCCGATTATGATAGCAAGGCTGAAGATGGCTGCCCAAATGGTTACATCACAAAAAAATGTTCTCATAAGACATTGGTTTTTATTCTTTTAGATAAAATTTAATGCTCGACGAAGGTTGTTATTGATTTGCCATGGCAGCCCTGGTATCCGTAGCGGGTACCGTCTGCAAATAGGCCCAGATCGCACTTATCTCTTCGTCGCTCATGCTGGCGAAGCGCGGCATTACCGGACTGAGCATGCGCTGGTCGGGGCGCAACCCGCCCCGGAGGGTCTGGCCAAACTGCGCTTCCGTCCAGGAGCCGATCCCAAACAGGTTTGACGGGGTGATATTAGCCGACAGGACGGGTTTAAAGTCCTCGTCCATCACGGGGTTGCCGCCTGCCAGATAGCCTTCGGATTTTTCCGGATTGACCATATCGTTGGTTTCAAAACTTTTCGAGTGGCAACCAAAACATTCGTAACACCCGGTTACAAGGTATTTTCCGTATGCCAGTTTGTCGGATGCAGGAGGCTCCGCTACGGGCATTCCGTCATAAGGCAGCGGTTTGAATGCCCCCAGTTTGATGAGCGCCCTGGCCAGGAAAGAATATCGAGGCTGTGGCGGGTCCGACTCGGAAGGCGCTACGACAGGATCGTTTGAGCGGAGAAAAGCGATGATACAGCCCATGTCGTGGTCCGATACATGCAGCGAACTCATAAAATAACCTGCCAGGTGGCCGTCGCGTTTCACGCCGGAGCGCATGAGCCAGGCCAGTTCGCCATCCGAGTAGCGGCCGATGCCTTTTTCAGGGTGCCGGGTGATGTTGCGCGACCATATTTCACCGAAAGCGTCCTGCGGACGCGAAAACATACGGCCGCTGAGTTTTCCGTCTTCGCCGAGGTGGCAGTGGCCGCAGTGTAATATCGCCAGATCGCGGCCGTGTGTAAGCGAAGCCGGGTCAGTCGGGATATCGAGGTTCAGGGAGCGGGTTTCAAATGTGGGCAACGGAGAGAACTGCACCCACGCGGCGCCCGCGGCCAGCACGATGAGGGCGATGCCGAGGAAGTATGCAAAGAAACGAGCGATTTTTTTCATGGTAATCAATTGGCTTTTAAATAAATACGGCGCGGATGTGCTCGCTGTCACACCCGCGCCCGGATGTGTGGGTCTAGTTTCCTTTTGCAGCCTCGGCCGGCATTTCCATTACCGGGGTAAGCGAATCGAATTCTATCAACCAGCGACCGTCTTTTTTGTGCAGCACCGCCATGGCGACGGTTTTGCCGCCAATCTGCTGCCCGCCCATCTTGATGTCGGCATCCGAATCCCAGGTCACGATCGCGACATCCGGCGTGATGAAGCGGTAGGAAGTGAGGTTGTAGGTGAATTTCGGTTTGGCATCCATCATCTTCTCAAAGGCTGCCCATGATTCTTCGAGGGCTTTTTTTCCGGAAGTAAGTCTGCCGTCGGGGCCGATTTCAGCAGCATTGTCCGCATAGTAGGAGAACATGCCCTTGGTGTCCCCTTTTTCATAAGTGTCGTACACTTCTTTGAGGTAGGCTTTGAACGTTGCCTCGTCGCCAGACTGGGCAGATGCGACCGGAGCGAATGAGCAGAAGGCGATGGAGAAGCAGATGGCACTGAACAGTACGTTTTTCATTTCTGTAATAGAGATTTGGTTGTGAAAAGGAATCAGTATAGGCTTTCTGCGACGTTACCGGTCGCAGTTTTGCTTGAAAATCAAATACTTGGAGTATTCGCCGGACTAAGGTTCCGGCTTATTGACAGTACAAAGGTCAGGCGACTTTTCGGGGCGGTCAATCACCCTTTTGTTGTAATCGCGCTTCGCGGAAAAAGGTCGGGAGGGTTTGCACGTTCAAATTTCCGGGATACGTAAGTTCTGTGATCCTGTCAAAATCAAACAAGCCTCCGTCAATTCATCCGAAACACCTTGTTCAGCGCTTCGGTGCGCGTTTGTACGTGCAGTTTTTCGTAAATATTATGGATGTGCCGCTTCACGGTTTCGATACTTATAAAAAGTTCGGCAGCGATTTCCTTGTACAGATAACCCTTGGCCAGCAGGTCGAGGATCTCTTTTTCGCGGGGAGTGAGTGCCGCCAGATCGGGCGAAGGACTGGTTGCTTTCTGAAAGGAAGCCACCACACGCCGGGCGATCTCGCTGCTCATGGGCGAGCCTCCGTTATACAGGTCGCTGACAGCTTCGAGAAGTTTTTCAGGCGTGGTTCGTTTGAGCAAGTAACCGCTGGCGCCCGCCCGAAGGGCGTTGAAAATGTGTTCGTCGTCTTCATACACGGTACACATGGCGATCTGCAGCGAAGGCATCTCGCTTTTCAGCATACGCACGGCATCGATACCCGAAATGCCCGGGAGGTGGATATCCATAATGACCACGTCGGGTTTTTGGACCGGGATATCCTCCACGGCGGCTTCTGCATTGTCATAGGTCTTTATGCAGGTATAACCGGGTGCATTGCCGATGATGGCTTCGAATGATTGCCGGATGTCATTGTCGTCTTCAACGATGGCTACGCGGATGGTTTCCATTTTTCTGATTTTAAGAACGGTACAAAGGTAAGCGCCCCGGGATGAGGTGTGAAATCACCCGTTTGTTGTAAAGTGCCACATATTACAACAAACGGGTGATTGTATGTACTCCGGGGCCCGACTCACCTTTGTATCATATTTTCAAGTACTTATCCCGATTCACTTCAAACAACTTATACCAATGAAAAACAATCTTAAAATCAGTGTCCTGCTTTATTCCCTGACAATTGCCTGCTCGGTTTCTGCTCAAACGAGCACCACGCTTGAAAGGAATGGATCCGGGTTGTGTAAAACATTTTTGCCGGTACAAAAGGTGGAAGAACTCATAATCGCCGGCGAACTGAAAATCGTGCTCACCGACGATACCCTGCAAATGATACGCATTGAAGGAGAAAAAGCGGCTGTGAACAGCATTCGGATCAAAGCGGACGGCGTCCGGCTGAAAATCACCACGGCGTTTTTTTCGCTTACCATGAAAAAACCGCGAATACTGATCTCGCTGAACCGGTTGAAACGCCTCAAAGTGGTAACCGACGCTACGGTAGTGTCCGACGGCGTTCTGCATCTCGATGATTTTCAGGTACTAATGGACACGAACGGGAAAGTAGACCTCGATCTGGACGGAAACAGTGTGTTTACGTGCCAGCGCGGCTACGGCTCGGTCGATATTCATGGGCCCTACACCCGCATGATCTCGAAACGGGTGGCCGGCTGGTATGTGAATAAATATGAGTCCGCAAACGGGAATACCCGCATTGTGGAAACTGCAGATACCTCCTGCATGATACGACCGTTCAGAGGCGCGGCTACCCCCGACCGCTCTCCGTCACCATCTTCCGCACATCCCCGTTAAATTCTTCCGCTGTCAGCAGATCTTCCAAAGCGATGTGTACCCGGTATTGCCAGTAGTTTTTGGGATTGGCCGGCACGTTGATGCGTTCCTCCTGCGGGTTTTCGCGGCGGAGTTTTCCGTCGATGCCCAGCAAATCCTGGAGTTGGAA
This sequence comes from Bacteroidota bacterium, assembly GCA_029781095.1. Lineage (GTDB taxonomy): Bacteria > Bacteroidota > Bacteroidia > Chitinophagales > Saprospiraceae > M3007. Next base: position 11,644 of record JAKOXM010000211.1, on the reverse strand, counting down.
AATGCTCCACATGGCGGGCGACTGAAAATGTTGCCAGAGAATGGCGCGGTTGAGCCAGGGCTCGCAGAACCAGGGCGCTTTGCCTTCGTAGCCGAGTATTTCGTTGAAAAAACGCTGCGAAAGGTCGCGATCTTCTTCCCACCAACCGCGCAAGGTGCTCATATCGTGGGTGGAAGGTGTTACTACGGAGAGGTAGGGCGCGTCTTTCGGATGGAAGAATGTGATCCCTGTTGCTTTCGGCATGCGCTGTATTTCGAGGCTCAGAATTCCCAGTTCCTTCATCACATCCGGTACGCAGTGAGGCACCATGCCGAGGTCTTCCCCGCAGATGAGCATGTTGGTCGCACGTTTCAGAGCGGGAAGTTTTTCCATGGCTTCTTCTCTCCAGAAATCATCCTGGCGGCGGTAGAAATAATTGACGTACAGGGCCATCAAGGGGCCTTTTACCGCTTCGGGCAGGTATTGATAGGAAGCCGTTTTTTCAATGCCGAATCGAAAATGGAACCCCGACTCCGCCTTTTCTGCGGCGTTGGGAGCGACCATGATCACGTTTGCGATCAGCCGGTACAGCCCGTCGCGCAAGCTGATGTTTTGTTCCGTGGCGGGCTGCTTTTCAAAGAACTGTTCCACCAGCCGTTGGGTCGCAAAGGCCGGCTTCAGGTCGAAACGCTCGTCTTTTCGGGGTAGCAGGCAGTGTTCGCCCACCCAGTTGGCATTGGCGCCGAACAGGTCGTGCACGATCTGTTCGGTAATGTAAGGTTTGCAAAATCGGTCGTAATCGAACCCGACGCCCGCTTTTTCCAGTTCCTGTTCCGTCACCGGAATGGCCGGGACGAAATGCCCGAGTATGCCCTCCACAGCATCCATGGGGATACTCCATATCCGGAAAAAACCGAGAATATGGTCGATGCGGAAAGCGTCGAAATAGAGGCTCATCTGGTGAAAACGCTGCTTCCACCAGGAAAAACCGTCTGCTTTCATGCGATCCCAGTTGTATGTAGGGAAACCCCAGTTTTGGCCGTTCACGGCAAAATCGTCGGGCGGTGCGCCGGCCTGCATATCCATGTTGTACAGTTCGGGCGATACCCATGCGTCGCAGCTGTAGCGGTAAATACCGATGGGAATGTCACCTTTCACGGCGACACCATTTGCGTGGGCGTAGTCCGTCGCGTCCTTTAGTTGCAGGTGCAGGTGCCATTGCACAAACAGGTGTATGGCAATGGCATCGAAATATTTGGATGTGGGAGACAGGAGTTTTTCCACCTCTTCGGCCCTGAAGGAGCGGTGCGACGACCATTGGCTGAAATCTGCCGTGCCGTTTTTGTCGCGCAGCCAGCAAAAAGCGGCATAGGCAACGAGCCAGTGTTTATTTGCCTCGTAATACGCATGGTAGGCTTCATCCTGCATCCATTCGGCTTTCATCAGATCGTACAAGGGTCGGATAATTTCCCATTTAACTTTTGTAACACCCTCATAATCAACAGCATTCAATGCATTTAGCGCTTTTTGCCTTTTTAGAAAAGGCTTCAATACCGCGGCGTGTTTTTTACCTGCCAGTTGCTCGACATTCAGGTAAACCGGGTGCAGAGCGAATGCCGAGATGGCCGAATAAGGGTACGAATCCACCCAGGTATGCGTGGCTGTCGTGTCATTGATGGGCAATAACTGAATAAGTTTCAGCCCGACGGATTTGGCCCAGTCCACCAGCAGCCGGATATCGGAAAACTCGCCTGCGCCCCAACTTTTTTTGCTGCGAAGACTGAAAACCGGAATGGCCACTCCGGCGCCCTTCCATGCGCCGACCGGCAAACGCGCAAACCCGTCGTGCAGAATTGCAAGTCCGGCCTGGGGGAGGGAGTAAAGTGTGCGATTGTTGCCCTCCTCGAATCCGAGAAACCGGTTGGTTCGGGTATTCCAAACGCCGTATTTATAGGCAAGGGGGAAGTCTTCCTGCGAAAGATCGAGTCGCAGAGCCCAGTCGTCATCCTCGCGCTGCAACAGTAGCGGCGCGGCGCTATCCCACGCGCGGAGCGTGCGCCCGTGGCCCAGCAAGCACAATACCTCGTCGCTTTTGAGGAGCGGCGCCTTTACCCGGAACAGGTGCGTGAACGCGCCGGGGCGTTTTTTCGCCGATGCTGCGCGCTCTTTTTCAAAAACCCTGAACAGCTGGGTATCAAAAACATTTTCTATAGAGCCGGGAGGGTTCCAGTAATCGAATACCTGAAAAATTTCAGCGCCGGATGTTGTCAAATCGAGCCGGCGTTGTCCCCATTCTATTTTTCCCTTTCCGGTGGCATCACGAAATTCGTAGTGGTAATCGAGGGCAGCCGGCGTCGTCGTGCCTGTATCGACAATGCCCTGCCACATTTCGGTATTGAGGTAGGTCAACGGATATTCTGTAGTCTGCCGGACGTCTCCTTGCAGCGTGTTTACAACGACGAACAGGTTTTGCCCGAACTGTGTGGAATAGCGGAGGTGAAACTGGATTTTCATTCAGGAACGATCACGAATTGGTCAAATTGAATTCAGCAACGGCGAAAAGTACGGGGATTCGCCGTTATACGCGCAGGAAAGCTTATCTTACGATTTTTCGGCAAATACTTTTTCACTGAGGCCATGGATATTAAAACACTAGCTAATACGTCTTATAACATATTCAACATCCGCTTCGAGGTTGAAACCGGTGGATACGCAACTATTTGGTTTAACCTCGACGGGCCCGGTTTTGCCGAGCCGGAGGCCATGGAAAACATGTTTATCGAGTTTGATGCGTTCCTGGAGTATCTCAAACAGCAAAATCCTGCCCTGTACGATGCACTGGCAAGCGGGGCTTCGGGCCACGAACTTTGGCTGGAGCGGCTGGATTCGGCAGGTTTTGACTGGAATGAACATTTGCTGCAATACATCGATCAGCATATCGACCTCGTTGCGGCCGAAAAAGAGCGGATGAAATGGCTGGAAGCCCGCAGGCTCAGGAAAGCCGATACCGAAGAACAGCAATTGGAAGCCGGCTGGGGCCGACTGTCATCGCAGGCCGAACCTTTGGAAGGACCTACCTGGGACGATGTCGTACATGCCATCATTACCGGATTGAATGATGTGGCCGTCGAACTCTATCCGGAAGTGATGGAGTTTGGGCCTGAAGACAATGCCCGGCTCAGGGAAATGTTTGAATCGCATGGCGAACGTCTTGCAAATCAACTTTTTGCGCTCACCAAAAGCGTAAACGAGGAACGACAAAAAGAAAATGTGATCTCAGAGACAATCAATCCCTGACAATCCGTTCCAGTTCCTTTACAGTGAATGCTGCCCCGTCGGCAGGCTTGATCTGTCGCAGCGCTTTCACTTTTGCGGGCGAAATGGCCGAAGGCTCCTTGCTGAAGGCATTCCGCACAAATGTCAGGATGGCTGCAAAATCTTCATCCGAACAATCCGGATTGGCAGCGAGGCCCGGCATCGGCGCATTAAAAGTATATTCCTTTCCCTTTACACGCAATGGCCCGGCGAGGCCGTACAAGGCGATATGAACCAGTTTGTCCGGATTCCCGTGTACGAATTCCGAGCCGTCGAGCGGTGGGGCGAGATTAGGTGTACCCTGCCCGGTAGGCCCGTGGCAGGCGCTGCAATGTGTGTTGAAAAGCAATAACCCTGCAGTAAGGCCGTCTTTGCGCGGTTTGGGTGTCTGTGTCCAGGGAGCAGCCCGGCCGGCAAGGCGATCTGCAGCCGCATTTTTCAGCATTTTTTTCAAATAGGGCATTTCCTCGGGACGGGTGTTGCTTTGCAAATAACGCAAAAACGAGCCCTCCTGTGCATCCAGGCCGCTTGCAACGGCATCGCAGAACAGGGTGTCCGGCTGGTAACGCTGCAACACTCCGAGCAACAGCGTATTTATTTTTTCCGGCGCAAAATGCACCCACGGGCCGGCATAAAGGCACAAGGCAAGATCGGAGATGGAGTCATTCCGGGCATACACTTTTTCAAAAACAGCCAGGGCGGAATCGACTTGCTCCCCCGAAGCAAAGCCTTCCAGGAGCTGCAGCGCCGTCATGGATACCCATGGATGCCTTGCGGCCTGCAAAACCTTGCACAATAAAACCGCATCCAGGGCATCAAGGCCTTCCAGCACCCATAAAGCACGTATCTGCGACCGGATGTCGGAGGTGTCAAGCGCCATTTTTTGCAAAAGCGGTATGGCGGACCTGTCGCCCCTTTCCACCAGCAACTGACGGGCCTTGTCGCTGACCCAGGCATTCCTGTGGCCGAGTGCCTGAACCAGCCCCGGCGTATTTGTTTTGTCCAGACGGGGAAAAACGAGGGGTGCACCAGCTTCGTACGACACGCGCAGGATGCGCCCGGCTCCGGTAATCGAATCGAGTTGCCGCGCCCGTATTTGCTCGCGCAAATAGGCTGTCATGTAGGTTTTGTGCTGTATAATGCCTCGGTGCATATCAACGATATACAGGCATCCGTCGGGGCCTTCGTTCAGGTTGACGGGGCGGAAACCCGGATCGACGGAGGCCAGAAATTCGCGGTCGGACCAGGCTTGCCGCGCCTGAAGCCGCAATGTTTGCGGCATGAAAACATTGCGTTTTACCAGGTTTGCTTCGGGTGCGCACACAAATGCGTTGCCATAATACGATTCCGGAAATTGGATACTCCGGCAGATCAGCGGCCCGCAGGCCGAGGTGACGTTGCGCAGGCGCCCGGCGGAATCGAGCGCTCCCGGTTCGTAGCCCCGGTTGACGGCAGTAGGCAGCAGGGGGTGTACGCTCTGATCGGTGCATATCTGCACATTAAAACCTGTAGAAGGCGTAAAAAAGCGATTGCGCAGCAGCGCGTTGGGCAACACCCAGTCGCCTTGCAACTGATTGGAATTGTCGTTGTAAAACAGGCGCCCGAAATCATCCTGCGTGATTCCCCACTGGCCCCGGAAATGCGTTTTTTCGCAAAGCCAGCGATCGTTTTTTCGTCGGTAGCGCCGGTCGCTTTTGGCGCTGTATATCCAGTTGTCGAGTGAGGGAAGCAGGCCGTTGGGCTGGTGTTCCACGTTGCCACCGGTGGCATAGGCCGAATCAACGAGCGTGCGGGCTCCCGGGCGATCGTTATTTATTTCCACAAACCACAACTTGGGCGGCTCGGCATAAAGCAACCCGCCGTACACGAGCGCCAACGCGCGCGGCAGCACGAGGCTGTCAAGAAAAGTCGACCGGCGGTCCATCATGCCGTCGCCGTCGGTATCTTCCAAAATGGAAATGCGCCCGGATGCCCCGTTTTCGCCGCTGTTGTCGAGGTCGGTCATATATCCGCGCATTTCCACCACCCAGATGCGGCCCCGTTCGTCGAAAGTCATGGCGACAGGGGCGTCGAGCAGGGGCTCGGCGGCGATCACTTCAATTTTAAAACTGTCGGGGAGAACGTACGGCCCGGTCGAAACAGACGGAAAGGGAGCTGTGTGACGGCAGGCTGCCACAGAAAACAAAGCCGCCAGCAACAATGGAATGCATTTAAGTGCCCGGACATATCTGATTGATAAAATCCACTTTGGTTTCTTGCGCCAATACTTCGTTATTTTTTTCAGCCGTAGCGCTGCTATGCCTTCAAAAAATGCCTTGTCTTGTCTCAAAACCCCTGCGTTTATTTTATCGATCAGATTGTCCGGGTACTTAAGTATTCTCAAAATCACGCTGTGTCTGTTTCCGGGGATTCTTCTTCCTCCGGCAAAGTGAGCCAGAAGTTGTTGATACCTTCTCCCTGAATGAGCGTCACAGCCTGTTCGTTGAGCAATTCGAGCAATGCCAGGAACGTGACGATGGCCTGGATGCGGTTTTCAAGTTGCAGGAAAAGGGTTTCAAAACCGGTTTTTATGCCTTTTTTCAGATTCGAGGCAATATAACTGCGCTGCTCCTGGATGGTGTAATTATAGTTGTAAACCGTATGTATCCGCTTGCTTTTTTGCTCGTCCTCAAAACGCCCCAGCAGGCGTTCGAACACACGCAACAATTTGTACAACGTGACGCTTTCCATTTCGGCATCCGCCAGGGCGTGTTCGGCGAGTTTGCGCATTTCCGTGGCGGCATAACCACGCGGATTCATGAAAGCGCGCATTTCTTCGAGGCGTCGCAGGTCTTCCAGCACACTTTTATAGCGTTTGTATTCAAGCAGGCGCTCAACCAGTTCGTGGCGCGGGTCGATCTCGTTGCCTTCTTCATCCAGAGGCTTGCGCGGGAGCAGCATTTTGGCCTTGATGCGCATGAGCGTAGCAGCCACCACAATAAACTCGGATGCCAGATCGATGTTCATCGACTCCATGTGGTGCATGTAATTGAGAAAATCGTCGGTAATCTTCGCAATGGGAATGTTGTAAATATCCAGCTCGTCCCGTTCGATGAAGAACAGGAGCAGGTCAAAGGGACCTTCGAAGACCGGGAGTTTTATGGTAAAAGTGTCCATTGCTGGCGTTGGTTCATTGTTGGGATTGTTTCATTCTTGGCCGGCAAATTTATACAAAGTGCCCAAAGCAAGCTCCATTGCCGGGCTTTCTATATTTTCGCCAATAAAAGTTTCCCTTTCAAACCTGAAAATAATGGCTCGCCACGAGATTACACCGGGAATAATACCTTGAATCTACCTTGTCAATGCCAGCAATGAAACAATGTCAGCAATGCCAACAGTGAAACAATACCAGCAATGACCACCCTCTACCTCATTCCAACGCCTATTTCCGGAAATGCGCTTCACACCATTCCGCCGTATGTGCAGGAGATCACCCGGAATCTGGACGTATTCATAACCGAACGCGCCAAAACGGCGCGGCATTTCATCAAAAGTCTGGAGCCCGCAAAACGCCTGCAGGAGATGATTTTTGCCGAACTGGCTGATAATCAGGATAGTAACGAAGCCGAAAAAGTGTTTTTGGACGCCGTTCGGGCGGGTAAAGACGTGGGCTTGCTCTCCGAAGCCGGTTGCCCGGGCGTGGCCGATCCGGGGGCTGCCATCGTTGCGCTGGCCCACCGGGAGGGCGTACGGGTAGCGCCGCTCACAGGGCCTTCCTCCCTGCTGATGGCGCTGATGGCGTCGGGCATGAACGGGCAATCATTCGCATTCCACGGGTATCTGCCTCCCAAACGCCCCGAACTGGCCCGCGACCTGCGAAGACTCGAAAATCTTTCCCGGCAAAACGGCCAAACCCAGCTGTTTATCGAAACTCCCTACCGCTCACAAATGGTGCTCGAAGTGGCGCTCGAGACTTTGCAGTCCGGCACCATGTTCGGCGTGGCCCAGGACCTGACCGGTGCGGCGGAATTCATATGCTCGCTGCCAATCAGAGACTGGAACAAGTTGAAAAAGAAGGAGTTGGAAAAATTGCCCGCCGTATTTATGGTTTTCGTTCCGAAATAACGGGCTGATTATTTTTTTCCGCCATACCGCAGGAACGCGTATTGGGCGCCGAAGGTCATACGCAGGCTGCGCAGGTAAGCCGGGCCGCCGGTTTCGGGGTTTTCTGTCCACACAAAACTGGGGCGCGCGATCAGCCTGAAATAATCGCTGGAATGAAGTTTGAACCCGATTCCCAGTTCGTAGCTGCGCAGGCTGGTTTTAAAAAACTGGGCGGGACTCCATGTGCGGGTTGGCGCTGTGCTCGACCAGTGCTCATATCCCGATTCCACCTTTTCCGGCGATCTTTTGTCAAAAAAATCAAGTGACGCGGCGCCTTGTATGTAAACGCAGTTGCAAGGCAGACGATATTGGAGGCGAACAGGTATCGACCAGTAAACCGGTTTTAGCAATTTATCCACGTAGTGAAAGATCTTTATGTCGTCATCCGCTATTTGTATCGAGCTGATATTCCCGTCAAATGTCTGGTATCTGAATTTTGAATAAACCTTGCGCGTAATTCCGATCCCCGCTGAAAATTTGTGAAAGGGAAATTCCACTTGCAAGGTTGGCATGGGGTGCGATCTGCTTCCGTCCGGAAATTGTTGCAGATCCATGCCCGCTTCGAGCCCGATTACCATTTTTGCGAATGCTTCCTGGGCCTGAATGCCGGACGAAATGAATAAAATGAGCAGGCAAATAAGGATGTTTTTCATGTTTGGTCAATTTAATTGTAGCCAATAGATGAGTTTCATCCTTATCACGCTGCCTCGTGTAAAGTCGTTGGGCGCGAATGTGTTACGATTCCGTTAAAAAGAGATTATTACAATTTCTCCAACACGAAATTTGTCAGTTTGGTAAAAAGATGCCGCCTGGCATTCTGGCCGTTGATGTCGTGATTCCGGTTCGGATAGTAATAGGTCTCGAATTGCTTGTTCGCCCGTATCAGCGCGTTGATCATTTCCACGGTCTGCTGCCAGTGTACGTTATCGTCGGCAATGCCGTGGCAGATAAGGTAATTGTCGCCACGCAACCGGTCGGCAAAGTTGATGGGCGAATTGTCCTCATAACCTTTCGCGTTGTCATTCATCGTATGCATAAACCGCTCCGTGTACGCCGAATCGTACCATTTCCAGTTGACCACAGGGGCGACGGCCATTGCCATTTTGAACACATCGTTTCCTTTTAAAATGCAGGAAGTACTCAGGTAGCCGCCGAAACTCCAGCCCCAGATACCGATGCGACCGGCATCGACATAGGGAAGCGAACCGAGGTAGCGTGCTGCTGCGATCTGGTCTTCGGTTTCGTATTTTCCGAGTTGCAGCTGCGTGCATTTTTTGAAATCGCGCCCCCGCCCGCCTGTGCCGCGGTTGTCGACGCTTACAATGATATAGCCTTTTTGCGCAAGCATCTGGTGCCAGGTACCGATGTAGCCGTCGTATTGATTCTGAACGGTTTGCGACCCCGGGCCACCGTAATTGTCAAACAGAACCGGGTATTTTTTCGTAGAATCGAAATTGAAGGGCTTTATCATCCAGCCGTTCAACTCCTGTCCGCCCGGAGAGGGCCTGAATGCAAAAAACTCTTTGCTTGCAAAACCGTACTCCTCTCTTTCCTTCCGAATGCGCTCGTTATTTGTAAAAGTGCGCAATACATCGCTTTTTCTGTTGCGAAGCGTCACCACGGCAGGCGTGTTTGCATCGGACCAGGTGAGCGAAAAATAGTCAAACGACGGGCTGAACGATGCATCGCTGGTGCCGGACATCGCAGTGAGCAACCGGGGTGCGCTTCCATCCAGATTGCCTTCCCAAACTTGCCGGTCGAGCGGGGTGGGCGTCGCCGTCTGGTAATAAAATCTCCCGGCAGGTTCGTCTATGCCGTAAAATGCGGTAACTTCAAAATCGCCGGTTGTAAGCGGGCGTTGCAATTTCCCGTCCATGCCATACAGATACAGATGGTTGTAGCCGCTTTGTTCGCTGGTCCACAAAAACTGTTTGGCGTTTTTCAGAAACACCAGGTTGTCATGGATGTCCACATACGCCGGATCCGTTTCGCGCAGGAGGGGTCTGACCGGTATCCAGTTGGTCTTGTCTTCATCGTCATAAATCAAGCGGTTGGGCATGGCGATGAGCAATTCGAGCGTGTCCTGGCGACGATTGAGGCGGGTGACAATGAGCTGGTTGTCGGTCGTCCAGTTGATGCGGGGCACGTAATCGTCATTTTCCAGACTCATGACCCGGCCGATCATATTGCCCGCGTCCACGTCGTACAAGTGCACGCTGACCACCGAATTCGGTTCGCCTACTTTCGGGTATTTGAACGACGATTCGCGCGGGTACATGCCTCCCTGGTACCAGGTAAGGGGAAATTCAGGCACATTGCGTTCGTCAAAACGAATAAAGGCGATCTTGGAACCGTCGGGGCTCCATTTGGTGGCCACCATCCCGTCGCCGCTGACCGGGCTGAACTCTTCCTCGTACACCCAGTCGGGCAGGCCGTTGATGATTTTGTTTTTTTCGCCGTCGGCAGTGATTCTGACTACTTTTTTTGTAACTATATCTTTGAAATACAGGTCGTTGTCTGCGACAAACGCTACGTGCTCGCCATCGGGCGAAAGCGCTGCAAACTGTTGTTTGGCCGATTCGTACACCGGTGTCGTCTGCGCGGTTTTCAGGTCGTAGACGAAATAACTGGCGAGTACGGAATGGCGATACACGTGTTCCGTACCAGTGCGGAGCAACAATTTTGTCTCGTCTTCACTGAAATCGAACTGGTCATATTTCTTTACCTCAGGCGTCAGCTGGAGTCCCACGATCGAATCGAGATTTTCATCGCGCACGTCGTGTATGTGCAGCCCCTTTCCATCGGTCTCCACGTAGTGGACGCCGTCATTCAGGTATTGAAAATCCGGTCCCGACTCGGGGTAAAACCGGAAATTGACAAAACAGTCTTCGAGCGTGATCTGTTTTTGGGAAAAAAGGAGCGCGCTGCAGAGCAGGAAGGAGAGAAGGGCGAGCGTTTTTTTCATTGCATCATGTAATTTCGACAAGGCGAAAGGTAGTCAGCCTTGCCGAAACGACAGTCAGAAATCCGTATCCGCTTTCTTCAGGTTTCGTTTTTTGATCCAGATATTGCGGTACAGCACGTCGTGGCCTTCTGCCTGTAATTTCAGTCCGCCGGGGACGTCCGTGATGCCTTTGCCATCGTTATTGCCGCCGTCTATGCCCGAATTGGGGCCTCCCCAAACCTGGGAAATGGGTTGGTTGGTGTGTACTTTGACGCCGTTGAAATACATGGTTATCAGCGGTTTTTCGGTAAGCTTGCCGTCTTTGAAACGGGCCGCCCGGAAAACGATATCGTAGGCGTTCCATTTTCCCGTCCCGTGGTATGGATAGTACGGAGATGCCTTTTCATTGATCACAGCCGCCATGCCGTGGGTGGTTGAATCTCCGTCGAGCACCTGTATTTCGTAGCGGTTCTGGAGGTATACCCCGCTGTTGCCGCCCGGTTTGACGATCAGGAAGTCCACGTGCAGCCGGAAATCGCGGTATTTTTCCTTCGTGACAATATCGGCAGCGCCGTATTTGCCACCCGCCGATGCGGGATCGTTTGTGTTCACTGCCGTGCCGCCGTCAACCGGATCTTTCACGATCTGCCATTTGATCGGCAGTGATGCGGATAATCTCGGGCCTTCCCAGTAAGTCCATTTCTTGTCGAGCATTTCCCGGCTGCCGTCAAAAAGGACCTTCGCGCCTTTGGGTGCTTTGGCGCCGACGCCGATCTGTGCGGCGATATCCGTGGTAGCGAAACCCGACAGCATCAGGACTATTGCAAAGAGTTGGAAGGGTTTTACAGCGTAATTCTTCATATCTCGGACTTGTTTTTATGGTCGTTCCTCGTCGGGCCTGCTTTCCGCCGGTTGTTCTGTGGATGCGTCTTCCTGGCTATTCTCGTTAACGGCCTCATTTTCAGGATTTTCAGTAACCCAGGTTGATTCCGTTCCGTTACCGGCGGGCAATTCGCCGGTCTCAGACATATCAACAGATTCCGGTTCTTCCAGTAAAATAGCGGTTTCGGCTTCCTTTTTCTCATCGATAAAGCCGTCGCGGAAAAATCGCCGTTGAAACAACAAAATGCTGGTGATGCCGATGGTAATGGACGCATCCGCCACGTTGAATATGGGGCTGAAGAACAGGAAACTGTCGCCGCCCAGCCACTCGGGCAAATGAATCGTGGTGATGGGGAAATAGAACATATCGACCACCCTGCC
>JAKOXM010000209.1 GCA_029781095.1 Bacteroidota bacterium | reverse complement strand
CCCAGGATAGGGAAGCAGGCAGCCACCGGCATTTGTTTGAACTTGAATTCGGCCCAGCTCTTCATGGAAGTATTGGCGGGCAGGGGTTCGATGTCGAGCGGAAGGCTTTTGGCAACTTCCGGGTCGTTGTCGGTCAGGGCAAGCAGTTTTTCACGCGTTTCCTTGATTTTCGCTTCAATTTCGTTACCCAAACCTTCATTGATAAACATGTTGGTGGTAACGTCCTTGTTGCGGATATCCTGCGGAATGGTCGGATCGTTTTTCGACGGGCCTTTGGCAATGCCAAACAGCTTTTCCCGGACGCCATCGATATACGAAACAAATTCTTTGCCTATGCGCTCGGCCTCTTTTGATTTGTTTTCCAGTTCCTTATTCTTTTCCGTCGGATAAGAATTGGCAGTGGCAGAGATACCGGAAAGCATTGCCGTGTTGTTTGCATCAACAATATTTCCACTGGTTTTCATCCCCCGGTCAAGAGAGAAGAACGCATTCATTACCTCGGCAGACACGTTAAGTGCCAGCAGCGCGGTCAACACCAGATACATCAGGTTGATCATCAGTTGCCGCGGCTCCTTTGGTATTGACATAAGTCTTTAATTTTTTGATTGTGATCGGATGTGGATACCAAAAATTTCGCGAAATTACTGACGACCTATGTTTGACATTGCAGCCAGCATGTTGCCATATACGGTATTCAACGATCCCAGGTTTTTGTTCAGGGAAGTCAGTTGATCTTTGTAAGCCCGTACGTCTTCAGCAGACTTTGCCATATCGGCCATCGCCTCGTTCATCTTCGTGTAGAAGTTGCTCATGGATTTGATCTGCTCCGAAGTACCGGAGAAATCCACTTCCTGCAGCGACTTGAGCGCGCCCATGCTTTTCGACATGGATTGCAGTTCGGTCAACATGCCGCCAAGCTGGCGTTCTACCACGTCGCCGTGAAGCGGTACGATATCGGACTGGGTCGGGCCGGCTGTCAGCGGTTGCATGCGGGAATCATAATCATCGAGGCCCGGGTACAGTTTGTGCCAGTAGTAGTCCGGCTCTGGGCCGATAAGACCGAGGAAAAGAAAGATGAGCGCTTCGGTGGACAGGCCCACAATCAGGAATTCAGAAGCGTAAGGAAAGCTTTCCAGCTTGAACAGTGCTCCGATAAGAACGATAGCAGCACCGACGCCGATAAGCAGGTTTTTGAAGTACTTGAAAGACTTGGTCTTGACGAAACTCATTGTTTTTAAACTTTTTAGCAGTTTACAAAAAGGTTAATCCTTGAATTTGATATCGAGTTGGTGAAAAGTGCCGCAAAAGTAGTAATCGCCAGATGACTTATTCACCGAAAAATGCAGATAAAGTGAATTACTCCTTCCGTAATTGTCCGCTATTAGCAAACAATCGGGAAGAATCTTCAATTAAGACCGGCTTATGTGATATGTTCTGGAACAAGGGTAAAGACGCGAAACCGTCGGGATATAAGGTAAGCGTTTGATTATAAAGGCAAAACGCAAGAAACAGCATAAAATTTTACGTTAAGCAATTTTTCTTGCGTTTTGCCTTTTTTTGTTTTCTACCCTTTATTAAAAGTCGTTGATGGAACGACCGAGGAAAGTAAGTACGCAACGGAAGCCAATGTAGCATTTCGTTGTATCCTGGTATTCCCAGGAACGCGTGCCTGTCTGGAGGAAGAAAGCAATATCTTTCCAGGAACCGCCGCGGATCACTTTGCGCTTGTCGGTAGGACTGTCTTCGTCCTTGGCATCATACCGGATGTCAGGGTTCAGGTCATGAACGAAAGAATAGGCATTTTCATAGAATGCCGTTTCCGTCCATTCTGCCACGTTACCTGCCATGCAATAGAGACCGTAGTCATTCGGATAGTATGCATCGGCTTTCACCGTGTACAGACCGCCATCTTCCGGGTAGTTACCACGTCCGGGCTTGAAGTTGGCCAGGAGGCAGCCTTTGGCGTTACGGGTATAGTAAGCACCCCAGGGATACGGGGCTTCGGCGCGACCGCCGCGTGCTGCATATTCCCATTCATGTTCTGTAGGAAGACGGAAATCTTCGGTATTCACACCGCTTTCCGAATACATATCCCACACTTTGCTGCGCCAGTAGCAGAAAGCCTTGGACATTTTCCAGTTCACTCCGACAACAGGATAGTCGTCAAAAGCGGGGTGCCAGAAATAGTTACGCGTCATCGGCTCATTATAAGAATAGGCGTAGTCGCGAATCCAGCAAAGTGTATCAGGGTAAACCTTGATTTTTTCCTTGTGAATGAAACTCGTGCGATTGCTGTTGCGATCGTGGGCAGCACGCTGCCAGTCATACCACTGGTATTCGAAAACCAGTTTGGAAACATCCAGTTCTTTACGACCTGCAAAACGCTCGTTACCCTGGTAGTACAGGTTTTCCAGCGCACCGTCTTCGTCTTCGTCCCAGTTAATTTCCTGTTCCCAGTCGATCCGTTGCTTGTCGCTCGTATTTCCGTCATCTTCCACGAAATGTTGAAGAGCTTCGTGGGCCAGTGAATCGGATACCCACTTGACAAACTGGCGGTATTCGTTGTTTGTGATTTCCGTATCATCCATAAAAAAGCCCTGAATCGAGATGGACTTTGGCCGGGATACGAGCTGTTTGCTGATATCTTCATCGCCGGTACCGATATGAAGAGTACCGGAAGGAACGTACACCATGCCGTAAGGGTTGATCCCTTTCCAGCTTGGTCTGTCGGTCACCCCGATCAGTTGGCCGCTTTCTTTGCGACCGCAGGAAGCGGCAGCTGCCGCAATGATGAGAAGTAGCAGAAGTGATTTCTGTAGTTTTTTCATGTTAACACCCGTGTTATCCAACTTAAATGTTCGGTTTGGAAAAAGTGGTCGTAAAGATAGCGGATTAAATTCTTTGCAAAAAAGAATTCCAAATAAAATTGGTTGCAAGTATCTTTTTGCTCCTGGCAAACGATTTTTTAACTTCTCATTGTATCCGTACCGAATTTTTTTAACGAACGGATATGCCTAATTTTTCACTGTCAAATGGGGAAAAACAACTTTTGACGTTTGTTCTGATAAACGATCCGGCGCCAAAAGATTTTTCTGTTTACAGGAATCGGGGGTTGTAAATGACGGGTGGAAGTTTGCCTGCACCGATTGGCCTGTTCAGGCTGTAGCGAAGCAACAACTCGTGACTTCCACGATTGGCAGAGTTCAGGGGAGAAAGCGATATGTCGAAAGAATAAGCCAAAGTGGTCTTTTCGCTGAGCCGAAGCCCCGCCATCACTACGGCAGCATCTCTCGACGATGCGCCAAAGCCCCTAAACGAAGCGCCGGCAAAAATATTTTCATTCCACTGCAAAACAACAGAAATCTCTGCTTGTGTCTCCGTTAAGTCAGTTTTAGCCAAAACTGCCGGTTTCACATTCAGGCTGCCGCCCACATCGAAAGCATAGGACGAATAAAAGAGATAGTGTCTTACAGGTTCGATTTTCAAGGGCTCGGAGCCATTGGTATTTAGCGCGGGCGCAAAAGCAGGTTGCATGGATAACCCCGCCTCCAGTTTTTTAGCCTGCAAAAACACCCCGACTTCAAAAAAAGTCGTCGATGCCCGCACCTTGCCTTCCGGCAAAAACGGGTCATTGTGGTTGAAATTGGGTTCCGTATATATCCCGTCGGGGGCGCGCAACTTGTCCCCATCCAGCGCGTATTGCATGTATCCGGCGCTCAGCCCAGCGGAAAGGAGCACGGAACGCCCCAATTCAAGCGAATAATCGTAGCTCACTGCTGCCTGCGTCGTTCGGTGCGCTCCGATTGCATCATTCTCCACCTTCAGCCCGACACCGCTGCTGATAACGTAGAGGGGCATGTGGGCATTGACATGCTGCGTTACAGGGGCTCCCTGCAGATTCGACCATTGCTGCCGGTACACACCGGTAGCCACCAGGGTATTTTCAAGCCCGGCATAGGCAGGGTTGATCGCGTACGGATTCAGCATGTACATGCTGTACTGAGGAGCCTGTTGTGCGGCCAGACAAGCAGTATATACTATTAATATAGGTGTAAAAACGTTTCTCATGCAAGAAATCGGACTAGGCAGCGTGAAAGTATAACTTTTTCAACCCTTTTCAATCACCTCCCTGAATTCATCTATATTATGCACTGGGCGTTGGCAGCTAAAGTCACGGCAAACATAAATCAAAGCGTCCTCGCCTCCCGTCTTTCCATCCAGCAATGCGATATGGGCGCCTTTTTCCCGGGATGCCGCTATTACTTTGTTTGGCAAAAAATCTTTTTGAATCGCCAGGGCCTTTTCAAATGCATTATCGCCAACAACAGCAATTTCGTGTAAGGGGTATATCTCGTTTAAAAGGGCCGTAGCCCAGCGCTCGAACGACAAGGGATAACGCTCTACCGTTTCGCGCATGGACGACAGCATGGCAATAGCCATTTCGCGCCATTCGCGCCTGTCCAGCAGAATCCCCAGCCGCTGAAGATTGTGCACCATCGTACTGTTGCCCGAAGGCGTGGCATTGTCGTACAGGTCCCTTTTTCGCAAAATAATATCCGTTTGTCCTGAATCCGTGAAAAAGAACAATCCCGTCTCCGGATCATAAAAATAACTCAAAACATAGTCCGAATATTTTTCCGCGAGTTGCAAATACCTGACATTAAAGGTGATTTGGTAAATATCCGTCAATGCGGCGATCAAAAAGGCATAATCATCCAGGAAGGCGTCGTATTGAGCCTTGCCGCTTTTCCAGGAATGGAAGATCGGAGGTGGGGGTACTATTGCGTCATTCGGGATTTTCCCTGTCGTGGTTTGGGGGAAGTCCGGTATATCGTTCAGTGCATTCTCCGGATGTTTTGAAAATTTCAACAATAAAAATTCCACGTTCCGAACGGCAGCATCCCGGTATTCCTGCTTGCCCAGGGCTGTAAAGGCAGCGGCATACGCCGAGGCCATCAATGCATTCCAGCTGAGCAGTATTTTGTCATCAAGACCAGGCCGGATGCGTTTTGACCGCACGGCATAAAGACTTTCCCTGTTGTCTTTCAGGCGTTGTTTCAGGAATGTGACATCAATTTTATTCCTGGCCGCAAACGCTTCATAAGATAAAGGCCGCCAGAGAATATTCTTTCCCTCCCAGTTCCCTTCGTCCGAAACACCGTAAAAAGCGCAAAACAAAGCGGCTTCCTTACCCAGTATGGCCTCGATTTCGCTCTTGTCCCACACATAAAACTTGCCTTCCTCGCCCTCTGAATCGGCATCCTGTGCCGAATAAAAGCCACCTTCCGGATGGGTCATTTCGCGCGACACCCATTCCAGCGTTTCTTCAATCGTTTCTTTTATCGCTGTGGACGACAGATGGTTCCCCATCGCCAACCGCTCACTGCCCGCTGTCAATTTCCAGGCTTCAGAAAGTACGGAGATGAGCAAGGCGTTGTCATACAGCATTTTTTCGAAGTGCGGTACCAGCCACTCGCGATCGGTAGCGTACCGTGCGAACCCGCCGCCGACCTGGTCGTAAATACCGCCCTGGATCATTCTTTCCAGCGAAAAAAGGGCGTGTTCCAGTGCTTCCGGATTGCCGGTGTGGTAATGATAATTGAGCAGATACTGGATCGCCATGGTCGACGGGAATTTGGGAGCGCCGCCGAAGCCGCCTTCCGCGCGATCGAAATGTTCGCGCATTTGGTAAAAAAGATTTTCGGGTTGCGGGTTGAGGGATGCGGGATGGGCAAGGGTCAAGGTTCCAGGGTTAAAAGGATTCAGGTTTTCAGGGTCGGATGTTTTTTGTTTCGAAATAAATACTGCGTCATTGCGCTGGATGTGGCCCAACAGTTTCTCCGCCTGGTCGAGGGCTACATCGCGTTTGGCTTCCCATATATTGGCGAGATGCTGCAGCAACTGGAGCCATGAGGGGCGGTTGTGGGCCGGTCGCGGCGGGAAATAGGTACCCGCGTAAAAAGGTTTGCCTTCGGGCGTAAGAAAACAGTTGAGCGGCCAGCCGCCGCCACCCGTGAGTATCTGGCAGGCCTCCATGTAC
>JAKOXM010000205.1 GCA_029781095.1 Bacteroidota bacterium | reverse complement strand
CGACAGCCGGCGTAAATGGGCATCGTCGAATCTGCGATTCGGGTACAGCGCTTTCCATAAATTGTTTTTTTCCAGGGCAGCCATCTGTTGATCGTCACTTCTCAGGGTCCTGTTGACAATCTCGAATAATTGCAACAGGTCATCCTGATCATTGAAATAGGGCGACTGTAGAAATTTTTTGAACCGGTTTAATTCGTACTTGGAGAAGGTTTGCAGTAAGGAAACCAATTTGTCGCTAAACATACCATTTCAATAAAGCCATCCAGATATGGCATTTTAACATAATGATTGTCAATTTTTTAGAAACAGAACAAAACAAAACTTTTCCCGGCAAGTTATTGAAAATGTCTTTGAAGTAACCAATTAAAAAACGAATCTTTGTACAGTGAAAAAATACTCCGCCCCAACCAAGTGCCAAATCATCCTGTCTTCTGAACATATTAACCGAAACTATGCACAATGATCGATACACAATCAAAGGTTCGGGGCTGATATTCCTCATCGTTGTTCTGGCTGCCTTTTTTGCTTCGAACAATCTCGTTGCACAATGCGAGCGGGTAGGCTGGGTGGCTGCTACATCGCCCGACTGTGGCGTAAAGATCATCGATCTTGACAATGGGGATGTTCTGAAAGCGGTATCAGGCATTGACGGTCTGACGGCGGGCAAAACGATCGCATTTACCGCAAAACCATCCCCGCTTCCGGGAGGATGCTCGGCTGATGGATTGGAAGTGGTGGGGCTCACCTGTGTTTCCAACAAGCTCCCCTGCGAAGCAAAGTTTGTATACGCTATCAGCAACAGCAATTCCTTCAGTCTGAGCTTCGACGCGGATGTTTATGATGCCCTGTCCCAAACCTGTCAATGGAAATTCGGCGACGGCTCGAGTGCAACGGGCAATGCGGTTCAACATACATTTCCACATGAGGGCTTTTTCTCTGTTTGCCTGACGGTTTCGGATGCATATGGCTGTTCGGCCGAAAGCTGCAAGGATATCTTTATCGGCGAACAAAATCCGAACTGGTGCGACCATGATATTTACGTAACGGCCGTCGGGAATCAACTTTTCGGAAAAATTTTTCCCCTTGGAAATGCCGACGGCGAAATCACTTCGGTGAAGTGGTACGACAGTAAATCGAATACCATACTCGCAGAAACACCCAGCTTTACCTATGATTTGCCGGGTAAAGGGACGTACCTGATCTGTGCCCAATATGTGGTTGTGGATAACGTCAGCGGCGCGACCTGCACCACAACCCGCTGCCGGCAGATCACATTGGCCGAGCCGGGCTGTGTCAATGACGGTATGGCAAGCTCAACCGGCTTTTGCCCGTCTATCTACGCACCTGTTTGCGGTTGCAACGGTGTGACGTATGGCAACGAGTGCGAAGCTATGACATCCGGCGTTTCTACCTGGTGGGCCGGGGAATGTGGCGCTGCAAACAGCAGTTGCAGCGCAGATATGAAGATTGAGCTCCTGAACGCCGACCCCGGAAATAATGGCTATACCTTTTTGTTTAAAAATCTTTCCGCTGGCGATTTTTCTTCCGTTCAAATAGATTTTGGCGACGGAAGCCCCATCTGGGAAGCCTCGCAATGGGATACCGTTTCGCATTTTTTTAAAACCGAAGGCATCTACCGGACGAATCTGACCGCCTGGAAAAGCAACAGTTGTGTTTCGTCTGTCACAAAATTGTTGATCACGGATGCATTCAGCATGGCTGCCGACAATCTGCCCGAAAGCACGGATTACGTGATGCCGGGCGATGCCAACGGTGATATGGAGGCCAACGTATATGATTTGCTCAATATCGGATTGGCATACGGGTCTATCGGGGCGCCGCGTCCGAATGCAACGACGGACTGGACACCACAATTTGCCCCCAACTGGCAGCAGACGGTCACATCGGGCGTGAACTTCAAGCACATCGATTGCGACGGTGACGGAAAAATACTTGATTTTGACGCCGACCCGATCGAACAGCATTATGTGCCGATCGATACAACGGAAACGGCATGGATGCCTGGCGTACCGAAAATCAAGGTGCGGTTTTCGGCAGATACGATTTACGTCAATCCGAATAGTTCGACCCCGCTGGAGATCAGTGCCGATGTGCTGGTGGGTACCCCGGGTACGCCTGTTTTTGACTTATACGGTCTGGCATTCGCCTTGCAATACCCGGAATTCGTCAACCATGATCCGGACGTTTACTATGACGACGATCTTTTGGGTTCTCCGACGCACTGCCTTTTTATGTCGAAAGACAATTATGATCGCCGGCAGCTGGACATGGGTTTTGCTAGAAAAAACGGACAAAGCGTAAATGGATTTGGCCGCATTGCGAAGATCAACTTTGCAACAGATTTTATCATAATTGTAGATATCATTGATCGGGCTTCCAATAGTGTTGTCCCGCTTACCATTCCTGTCAGGGGAATAAAAGCGATCGACGAGGATGGCCATGTAAAGGAACTTTCTGTTCCTGTAGAGCAGGACACCATTTGGATCAAACTACAACAAACCACCGGCACGGCTGACCAATCGCTGGCACAGCAGGTTACCACTTCACCCAATCCGGCAAGCGATGCCGTTACGCTTTTTACAGGCAATCTTGCCGTCGAGCGGATAGAAGCGGTCAACGCACTCGGCCAAACGCTTTACAACCAGCAGCCTTCCGGCGGACGCACGACCCGAATCGACGTAAGTGGCTGGCAGGAAGGACTTTATACGCTTCGGATCAATACCAGGCAAGGTATGATTGAAAAACGGCTGCTCGTAAAATAGCGCGTTCCATCATTCGGTAAAATGCCTTCCGGCGATTGTTTTCTTCGTGAAAACAAACATATGCGGGAAGGCATTTTTCTTTTTTGCGGAAACGTTGTTGTTTTGTAGCCACTC
>JAKOXM010000198.1 GCA_029781095.1 Bacteroidota bacterium | reverse complement strand
CATTCTGGCTGGACAAGGTGTGGCGTGAACAAAAAGGATCGCTGCAGCAGGAAGCCAATTACCTGTTTCAGCAAACGGTCATGAGCCTTCAGGATTCACTGGTTCACCGGAGCATGGTTCGCAATAATCTGTCACCTGAAGATTTGGCATTACCGCGTATGCCGGGGCCGCCTGATTTCAGTCACTGGAAATACCGGCAGGATGCTCAGGCCATTATATCTCTCGATGCCAGGGAGAAACAACGTTTCCCCGACTCCGTCCACTTTGATCAGGTGCAGATATTTATTGCCTCCGACGATAGTTTGAAACTTCCCGGTGCGCCTGCAGGAGTGGACCGAATCATGTCCCGGATTTCGGTGCCGGATGGCCAGCCGCGTAAATTTTCATTTCGGATCAGCAGGGATACCATATCTACCGATTCCCTGTATGTGGCATATGGCAAGGCGCTCGGGAAAGCAAACATTCGCGCCGTTTTCAGGATTCTTACGTCAACGGAGGAGAAGAGCCCCGGGGATACGCACGTTATTCGCACAGACCCCGCTTTTTCCGGACTGCTCACCCATCGATTTTACACGGCGGAAATTCCCGATTACAAGGGATATCTGCTCCGCAAAATGTTGCCGCACATTTTGTTTTCCCTGTTGTTGTTTGGCGTTACGGCTGCCGCTTTCGGCGTGATTTACAAAAGTCTGTGGCAACAGCAACGTCTGACGGCGCTGAAAAATGACTTTATCGGCAACATTACGCACGAGTTGAAAACGCCCATCACCACCGTCGGCGTGGCTTTGGAGGCCCTGAGCGATTTTGAGGTGCTGAAGAAACCGGAACAGGCCCGGGAGTATCTCGCCATTTCCAAACTGGAACTCGAGCGACTTACCCTGCTGGTCGACAAAGTGTTGCGCCTCTCCATGTTTGAGGAGAAACAGCCCCGCCTGAATCCCGAACCGCTCGAAATGGCTGGTTTGGTCGGTCAGGTGTTGGACGCCATGAAACTCCAGGCGGAAAATGCAAAAGCCGTCATCCGTTTTGCAAGTGAGGGAAGCGACACCTTTTTCATGAACGGTGACCGGCTGCACCTGACCAGCGTCGTTTTCAATCTGATTGACAACGCGCTGAAATACAAGGGAATGGACGCGCTGGAAATCAGCGTGACTCTCCAAAAAATTCCGGAAAACAGGATAATACTGACCGTGCAGGACAACGGTACCGGCATCGCCCCCGAGTATCAGTCAAAAATATTCGACAAATTTTTCCGGGTGCCGAGCGGCAATACCCACAACGTGAAAGGACACGGGCTTGGCCTGAGTTATGTCGCCAGCGTCATACAGCAACACGGGGGAAGCATCCGGGTGGAGAGTGTGGAAGGCAAGGGAAGCCGGTTTGTGGTAGAATTACCGGGCGCA
Organism: Bacteroidota bacterium; assembly: GCA_029781095.1. Classification (GTDB taxonomy): domain Bacteria; phylum Bacteroidota; class Bacteroidia; order Chitinophagales; family Saprospiraceae; genus M3007. The sequence goes on along the minus strand of JAKOXM010000198.1, from coordinate 3,611 downwards.
TGAACCCGACCTGCCTCCGGATCTGCCGCCGAATCACTTTTTTACCCGTACGTATGTTTCAACGATCACCCTGTCAATACCCAGATTTTCAAGTTTTTCAATGCCGCGCTGGGTCAGCGTATCGTTACTGACTTTTACGACAAACTCGAACTTGTGGTCCTCCCATTCCCTGTCAATAAAGTATTGCAAATTTTCAGTGTACACGCTGTCCGCCAGGGTATAGGTGCCTCCGCCGGCTGTAAACGCCGCCGTGGAATCCTTGCCGTGGTTCAAATCGTGGCTGAAAAACGCAAAATGCGTATCGTTGATGATCTTGATCATCCGAATGTCGGGATTGAACGTAGAAAAAGTGCTGTCTTTTTCCGTGGAACTTGCCGCGATCAGTTGCCAGGTTCCGACAAGCGGAACGGGTGTTTTTTTACCGGTGTTTACGTCGCATGACATAAAAATGGTCACCGTTAAAATGAGTGTAATGATAACTTTCATTGTTTCGCTTGAATGATTGCTCCGGTCGGAGTCGTGTGAATGGGTTGTGTCGACATTGGTTATTTTGCCTGAAAAATCTCCGGCGCCTGTAAATGTACGCCGGGAAAGTAAAGTGGTTGTGGCATAAATTGCCTTCGGTATCCTTTCAAAATCGCGACCCCCGGGGCAATTCATGCCACAACTAAATATCGTTGGGCAGTGCCAAATCTTGAGTGATAAAAATATCCCAAGTAATTGAAAATCAATATTAAACTCACCGCTCATCACTCATCACTATCCTTTTTCGTTCTGCCTCGGGCTACTGCAAACGCCCCAGTGCATCGATCAAATTCTCGATTTCTTCTTCGGAATTATAATAATGCGGCGACACGCGCAGCGCCCATGTCACGCCTTTGCGGGGAAAATCGATCTGCGCCACGGCAAGGGTCGAAAACCGGCAGTTGATATTTTGGCGATGCAGTTGTTGTTGCAGAACTTCCTGGGCCCAGTGGCTTGCATAGGCCGTTACAATGCCGCAAAGTTCCTCGCCCCGGTCCAGTACCTGCACTCCCGGCAGTTCGCTCAGGCGGTTCCGGGTCATGCTTGCCAGCATTTTCACCCGCGTTTCGATCGAATCCATGCCGACCGCAAGGGCGTAATCTGCCGCGGCTTTGCCGCCCAGCACCAGCGCGGCGGGCATCTCCCAATACTCGAAACGCCGGGCTGTTTTTGTTGAAATATAATCATTTTCGCCAACCCAGTCGGCGCTGCGCATATCAGGGAGAGGCATTTCAAGACCCGCTTCCAGCACCCGGTCCGAAGCAAAAAGGAAACCGGTACCGCGCGGACCGCGCATGAATTTTCGCATCGTGGCGGACAAAAAGTCGCATTGAATTTTTTCAACGTCGAGGGTTATTTGCCCTGCGGACTGGCAGGCATCGACGAGGTACCAGACTTCGTGATCGCGGCATATTTTCCCGATCGTTTCAACGGGTTGTACCAGCCCGCTGTTGGTTGGCACATGCGTCACCGCTGCGAGTTTGGGTTTGTGTTTTTTTATAAGTAATTCGAAATCATCAACATCTACGCCACCCTCGGCGCAGTCGCGCGCGCGAAGCAGCTGGATGCCACGATGTTTTTGCAGCGCCAGAAACGCGATCTGGTTGGACACGTAGTCGTTTTCAGTGGTCAGAATAACGTCGCCGGGCCGGAACGGGATGGCACTCAGCGCCCGTGCATAGGCATCGGTGGCGCTGCCGGCAAATGCAATGTTGCACGATTGAGTGTTGATCAGGCGGGCAACCGATTCGTAAAATCCTGCCAGGTCTGCCGCCGCTTCATCCGCAGCCTCGTAGCCACCGATCCTGGATTCCAGGTCAAGGTGGGTCTGGATGGCCCGCAGCACCGGCAGCGGCTGGAGTGAAGCGCCGGCATTGTTCAGGTGTATACGATGGGAGCAACCGGGTGTGTCGGCGCGGAGTTGGGCGAGATTGGTCATGGATTGATATTGTTGTTATTGCCGGATTGTTTCACTGTTTCATTGACGAACAAATATAAGACCTTGCGAATGCAGTCTTACCTTTGGCTTTTATGAAAGATCAACATCAGGAAAGCGACCCAACGCCGCCCGGCTGCTTCCGGCTGGAGGAATTGCAAATATTGCAATCTTTTGAAAACCAGTTGCTTGTCGACATAAACTACTATATCTGGCTCAACCAGTCCGGCGAAACAAACACCCCGCAGAGGTTTCTGTACACCCTCGAACTGATATTTGAAAACGCCGGGGCCTTATTGCTGTCATCCGGTGAAGATTCGGAAGCCATCCGGCTGATTGAGGCGGAAGAGTTGCTTGAAACGGCCACCCGGTTGCAACAATTGCACGGCAAATCGATCATTCAACGCGTTTCGGCCGTCGCACAACCCACATGGCGCGATTCCGTCGGTCAAGTGCTCCGGGATATACGCCTTTCCAAAAACGAGGCCGGGTTGTTCCTCAATGATGCTTTACTCCTGGATTTCGGTGATAAACGCATCCTTGTAAGGCTCAGCGAACGGGAAGGGTTGCTGGCGGGGGGGTATTGATTGATGACATTGTTTGGATTGCTGGGATTGCTAGGATTGCTGACATTGTTTAGATTGCTGCATTGCAACAATGTCAATAAGCCCGGCACTGCAATCAATCAAGGCTTCACCGGCTCCAGGTAAATCTCCGTTTCAAAAACAGGTACTTCCGTTACGGCTTCGATGTCGATTTGCACATTGATATCATCCACCCAGTTATCACTTTTCAGGGCGAAACAGTATGTTCCCTGAAGAGGCGTATACCGGCGCTGCACATCCACACTAATCCCCGATTGCTGCATAAATGCCTTGTATGGCTTGTTTTCTGAAAATTTTGTCCAGTTTTCGTAGTCAACGATGGCATATTCCACGTCTTCGCCGGCCGTTGACACCGTCATGTCGATCGCGGCGCCGAGGGCGAAAGCCGCAAGCGCAGTTTCGGGTTGCACGCCCATGATCTTGACGGCGCCCGATTGCAGCACGGATTTCAGTTTGTCTGCATCGCTGCGCCGCGCATCCGCTGTGGCCTGCCCCACGGAGATGCGATACGCCCACCGGATCGTGTTGGGTGGCAGGCTGAACTGGTACACATTTACCGGCTTCTTCAGGTAAAACTTGCTGGCAAGCACCGTTACCTGCCCGCCCAATGAGATGACTTCCACTTTCTTGCCGGTTTCGACAGCCCTTTTTCGGACGCTGTAATCGGGCATCTCCCGAATATCCCACTCCACGCGGGTTTTGAAACGAGCGGTTTCGGCACTGGCCGGTGTTCTTTGCAGCGTGAAGCGGCATACTTTTTTACTCAAACCGGTTTCCTGAAACCGAAGCATATAAACGCCCGTTTTCGGGATGAGTATGGTCTTTTTCAAAGTGGTATCGAGTTCGTACGCCCTGAAAATGTTATAATCGGGATATTGCATGAACTCGATGGCCTTGATCTCTTTACCCGTCAGTTCTTCGGCCATCAATGCTACCTGGTCGCCTTCGGCAAATGCATATACGTACTCGACCGTTCCGTTCAGTTTGAAGGTTTGATCGGCGACCGGGAGGGGCTGCAAGCCTGCATCTGCCGCGGGCGCCTGGGC
>JAKOXM010000824.1 GCA_029781095.1 Bacteroidota bacterium | reverse complement strand
GGTTGGACAAACATAATCCGTCACCTCGACCTTGCCGCTTTCCTTGATAGCTTTAAATCCGCCTTTTACGTCCACGAGGTTGTCATAACCGCGGGCGCGCAGGATAGAAGCAAAGATCATGGAGCGATAGCCGCCCGCACAATGTATGTAGGCCGTCTCATCCTTTGGAATAGCCAGCATGGATTCATTGATAAAGTCGAGCGGGGCATTCTCGGCATTGACGATATGCTCCGAATCGTATTCGCTTTTCTTCCGAACGTCGAACACGCGGGCTTTCGGGTCTTTACGCATGATGTCGGCTAGTTCGACGGCATCGATCGAGCGGATGGTATCCACTTCCATGCCTGCTTTTTTCCAGGCTTCAAAGCCGCCTGCAACGTAGCCCATGCAATTGTCATAACCGACGCGTGCCAGGCGCGTCACTACTTCCGCTTCGCGGCCGGGTTCGGCAACGATCAGAAGTTCCTGCTTTACGTCGGGGATAAGCGCGCCCACCCAGGGAGCGAAGTTGCCGTCGACGCCGATATTGATCGAATTGGGGATAAAGCCTTTTGCAAAAACCTGCGCATCGCGGGTATCGAGCACCAGCGCGCCCGTTTCGTTGGCTGCCACCTCAAATTCGCGCGGGCTCAGGGCGTGGGTGCCGCGTTTCAGCACCTCGTCAATGCTGTCGTATCCCTGTTTGTTCATGGCCACGTTCAGCGGGAAATAGGCGGGCGGCGCTACGAGGCCGGTTGTGACTTCTTTTACAAATTCAGCCTTCGTCATATCTGCGCGCAGGGCGTAATTTGTCTGTTTCTGGTGGCCGAGGGTGTCGAACGTTTCTTTCGACATGTTTTTACCGCATGCCGAGCCTGCACCGTGGGCCGGGTACACAATGATATCGTCCGAAAGAGGCATTACCTTGTTGCGAAGCGAGTCGAACAGGGTTTCAGCCAGTTGCTCCTGCGTCATATGGGCCGCTTTTTGCGCCAGGTCGGGGCGACCGACGTCGCCGATAAACAAGGTATCGCCCGAAAACAGCGCTTTTTCCTTGCCGTTTTCGTCGATCAGCAGAAAGCAGGTGCTTTCCATCGTATGACCCGGCGTGTGCAAAACGCGAAAACGAATTTTGCCTACTTTGAATTCTTCGCCGTCTTTGGCGACAATGGATTCAAAAGCCGGACTGGCCGTGGGACCGTACACGATCGCTGCGCCGGTCTTTTTACTCAGATCCAGGTGGCCGCTAACAAAGTCGGCGTGGAAGTGCGTTTCAAATACGTATTTGATTTTTGCACCGCTCTTCTTCGCGCGCTCCAGGTAAGGAACTACTTCGCGAAGCGGATCAATGACAACCGCTTCTCCTTCACTTTCAATGTAATATGCGCCTTGCGCCAGACAGCCGGTATAGATTTGTTCGATTTTCATAAGAAAACAACCTTAAAGATTTTATTTTGATCAGATGGTACAAAGATCAGCCCCTTGGGAAATTTAGGAAGGTGACAAGTGTTACATTGAAGGGATTAATGGAAAAATATTTCTTTGGTGATGATATAAATACCCATCACCAGTACAAACCACCCGAAGGCGGGTTTCAGTCTTTCGCCGCTGATACGACGTGCAAGGGCCGTGCCCACAAATATACCCGCTACCGCAAATAAGGAAAAGATTATCAAAAATTTCCAGTCAATCACCTGGTTGCCGATATCGCCCAGGAAACCGAGCAGTGACTTGGCTGCAATAATGAGCAGAGAGGTTCCAACCGCCTGCTTCATCGGCAGTCCTGCCAGCAATACCAGCGCAGGAATGATGAGAAAACCGCCGCCAGCGCCAACGAGCCCCGTGAGCATCCCTACAACGATACCTTCCACAAAGATCAGGGGAAAATTGTAATGCTTTTCCTTTATTACATCTCCGTTGCCGTTCCGTTTGTCGCGGATCATGGAAATGGATGCGGCTACCATCAACACCGCGAACAATAACATAATAAACAGGTTTTTGCTCACGACAGCCGTGCCGATGTGAAAAACGGGGTCCGGAATGACGGGTACAATAAACTTGCGGGTGGCGTACACCGTGAGAATACTCGGAATACCGAATATCAAGGCTGTTTTATAGTCCAGCAAGCCTTTTTTGCCGTAATTGAATGATCCGACGAGCGCGGTAAGACCAACGATAAACAAGGAATATGCTGTAGCAAGTACGGGGCTCACGCCCATCACATAAACAAGTACCGGCACCGTGAGAATTGAACCGCCACCACCAATTAAACCAAGCGAAACGCCGATTATCACGGAGAGCAGGTAACCTAAAATTTCCATAAGTTGATTTTCAAAATGTTTAAGCAGTTGTTTGAGTATTCTGCCGGAGGGAAAAAGGGCCGTTTTTCAAGTAAATCGCGACGTTTTTGGAGCGCATTGTGCTAAAAAAGTGCGGTGGGCATAAAAAGACGCCTTTTGATCCGGCAAGAATAATTCAAACAATTTTGAAGGGGCAAAATTGAGACAAAACCGAGGCGCCCGTCTGTAACAAATGCTACACAAGCTGAATTTTCCCCCGGAAAAGACGGACAGCACCTTCTTTTTCCAGTTTTTTCAACACCCGGGATACCGCTTCGCGCGGACTGCCGATCTCCCCCGCAATTTCCTGGTGCGTAACGGATAGCATGCGGGTTCCAAACAGGCGGGCTTTTTCCTGGAGCAAGTCCATGATCCGGTCGTCCATTTTTTTAAAACTGACCTTCGTGACCACTTCCAGCAACTCTTCAAAGCGCTCCTGGTACAGTTTGAAAATGTATTCCGCCCAGCCGGGATACTCCCTGATCAGCGCTGCCGCACGCTCGGGGCGGATAAAGAGTATCTCCGTCTCATCTACCGTCACCGCCTTTATTTTGGAAGAAGTGCCGTTCATGGCGCCCAGCACCGACATGACGCAACTGTCGCCCGGTTCGAGGTAGTACAACAGGATTTCGTTGCCGTCCTCGTCCTCGCCCACGATCTTGACATGCCCGCGCAGGACAATGGGAATATTGCGAATGTAGGTGTGAAAATTGATCAGTACGTGGCCGGGCGGCAACACTTTGATTTCATTCTCCGCTTTCAGGCGGCGCAAAAGGGAAGGGTCTGTCAGCATATCCGGATCGGAAGGGGCAACGGTTATTTCTTTTTACTGCCTTCAGCATTTTCACCCGAATCGAAATGATAATTGAAGATCAGGTTATAGTTCGCCATATCGACTTTGTTGATGCGATACCGCTCGTCGCCATGCAGATTGCCCGCATTGGCTTTCCAGACAGCGAGCACGTGCGCTTCCAATCCCTTCAGACGGCCCGGAAAACGGTATTTCATTTCAAAGTTAATTTGGGTGTACGAAGGTAAACCGTATTTATTTAACCGGTAATTTTTTACGTCGGGAAGATGATAATAACCGGCGCCTATCGAATATTCCAGCGGTGTGCCTTGCAGGTTGCGACTGAACAACCCTGATACCGCCCACACGTCGCCCAGCCCTTCGTTTCGTTCGCGGGGCATAAAGGTGAACAAGGCGTCGCGACCCCATTCGCGCGGAAAAAGCAGGCGCCCGTCGGCGGTGATGCGCGTCGCATTCAGACGCAGCCGGGTGCCCGCCTGCGACCACGAGGCAAAGCCGCCGAAAGCCCAGCTGTGCATCCCTTTCGGTGCGTATGTTTTAATCGGATCGACATTGCCGCCATTGGCCACTGCATCCTGGCGGATGATCTGCGCGCCGAAATCCCAGTGCGGCGACACCTGCTGTTTCATTGTCGAAGTTGTCGCCCATTGAAAAAAAGCCGTGTTCAACACGTTGTCGATGTAATAGTTCCAAAAATCGAAGCTGCCTGCCCGGCCCGTATGGCGTGTATTGAACACCAGCAATCCGGCGCTTTCAACCTGATCCCGGTATGCGGCTTTTTGCCCCTCCGGCGTGACGCCCTGCGAATAAACGCCGATACTTTCTGCCACCCTGAACCACCGGTTGGTGGAGCGGGGAGCGGCTTTCCAAAGCCAGCCGCCTTCGAAATGCCAGCCTTTGCCTTGCCCGAAATACCCGTACAAGCCCTCAAAAAGGCTGGAATTCATGCGCCCGTCCTGCGGGTTGAGAAGCGGCGTTTTCAACATTTGCTTGCCCAGAACCACCCGGGTTTGCGCCCGGCGATAACTGATATTCAAATCTTCGAGCCTCGACAGAAATTCCTTGTTGTCCAGTTCCAATACTTCGTACAGACCTGCGTCGTAGCGATCATAAGCCCCGGTGACGGGGTCGGGGCGGGTGAAATCACTCGAACCGATATCCGTTACAAATCCGCCGCCCATGGCCATCGAAAATCCGCGCCACGCACGCGTTTCGTAGTGCAACGACGCACCGGCCGCGATGGCGTGGTAGTCGGAAAGTCCCGGGGCGTTGTCCGTAAACATGGTAAATTGCCGCAGCTGACCGCTGAACCGGCCGCCGGCAAAAATGCGTTGCAGGCTGAAGGTATCTGCCTGTGCAGGTTCCTGCTCCGGGCTTTGACTCCGGGCGTATGCGGAAATGAACAGCAAAAGAAGAAGCAGGTAAACGGGGTTCGGTTTCCGGCGAGGGAACATCATTCGGAGAATTTGCAGTAAAGTGAACGGTAAGACGCTGGCCCGGCCAAACCGGCGGCCGGCAATCAGGCGCAAAGGTATCACCTGCCGAAGCGGGCGCTTTGTGACAAAAGTCACCAACCTGATTCATCCCGAATTCTATCAAAAAACAGAACCCGGTTGTTTCAGTCGCTGAAAAACAGAATGACCTGATATTCCAACGGTTTCAACCGCTTTCTGATGTCCGGCCGGGGCTCCGCAAACCGTTAAAACGGTTCGACACCCTTCATTTTCGCATTCCCCGCGATTAAAATCGCGGGTTTGGAAATTCGGGATCACTCAGATTTGTGACAAAAGCCATCAGTTGCCACGCCGGACATCATTTTCTGAAATCCGGATTTTCCCGTACGTTTGCTTTCCATCCAATTTACCAGAATGAGCGAATCACCTGAAACCATCCACGCCCTGATAGTCGGCATCGACGACTATGGTTCCAGCCCCCTGCAGGGCTGCGTAAACGACGCTCTGGCCGTCGGCACGTTTTTCGAACAGTACAGCAGCAGAAACGGATTTCAACGAAATTTCAAATACCTGCTGGCGCCGCAGGACAGGGGCGCTCAGGCTGTTTCGGACGCAAAAGTCGAAATACACGCCCCGCCCACCCGCGACAATATCATTGCCGCATTCACGGAATTCAGCGACCCCGGTGCAACCCGCGCGGGCGACGTCTTTTTATTCTACTTCAGCGGACACGGCTCGCAGGAAACCGCCGCACCCGAGTTCAGGCACCTGAAAGCGGACGGGCTCGACGAAGCGCTGGACTGTCTCGACAAGGCGGAAGGAGAAAGACGGCACCTGCTGGACAAGGAACTCGCCTGGCTGCTGTCGCGCTTGTCGGGCCGCAACCCGGATCTGCACCTGCTGGTCATTACGGATTGTTGCCATTCCGGCAACAATACCCGTGGCGACGACGACCTGATTCGGATCCGGCGGGGCAAGCCGCGTGCCGCATTTACGCCCTATCAGCAATTGCTGGGCGTGAAAGACGTGCCCGAAGCTGATCGTATTTTTACCGTACACAACGAAAAAGCCTTTTACCGCGATAACGCCGAAGCCCGGCACATACACCTTGCAGCGGCCCGCGACAACGAAACCGCCAAGGAAACCATGATAGAAGGCCG
>JAKOXM010000107.1 GCA_029781095.1 Bacteroidota bacterium | reverse complement strand
ATCAATACCCTGAGCGGCGGACGGACCGGGGCAATGGCCTGAAGGGGTTCATCCGGTTGCGGTTTTCGTTTTGCCATGGCAAACCAATTCTATTGCCAGGAAGGAATCAGGCCGCGAAGTCCCATATCCACGATCTTTTCAGCGGGTGTGACACCATCGGCATAAATATCGAGCTGGCCATTGCCGTTGTCGTCCACCCATTCAAAACTATTGTTGATGGAAAAGGAAAGTGATACGGTAATGTCGCCGGATTCATTACCCGTCACAACGAGGGGCTTGGCAAACTTTCCGGTCACAACGCAGGAGCCTGCGGGTATGGGGCTGCTGGCAAAAAGAGGATTCACCACCGTGGTGGCGCCTGCCGGCGCTTCGCCCGAGTATAACTGGTTGTAAGCATCGTAAGGCGGAGTCAGGCCCGTCTCAAAAGCCCAGAAGCCTTGTTTTTTGTCGTCATTGACAGTCAGCGACCTGCTGCGGGGCGTAACCGAGGTTATGTAAGTGTTGAATCCCACAAAAGAGGCGACTGTTCCCGTTTGCTGGAGCAGATCGCCGACTACAGGCACCTTGTTGATATTGAATTTTATATCGTAATTCTGGTAAGTCACGCTCGCGCGCACCCACTCGTATGTGCCCGGAGCTACGTCTTTCAAATTAATCTTCAGAAAAACCTCGTTTTCACCTGCTTTAAGGGCCTTATCGAAATTTACCGCCGCTGCCCCTCCAATACTGGTTTCTTCAGCGTGGTAAATAACGGAACCCGCGCCAAGGGCTGTAAATGCCCCCTCTGCGAGCTCAATATAGTGAACGCTCATCTGGTGAAATACCGGCGTTTGGGCGGCGTGGCCGGCCGGCACAAGCGACGGCTGACCGATATTATTCAACCGTTCCTGGTTTGGATCAAATTTGAACTGAAACTGGAGATTGGGCGCTGTTGTCGTTGAATTATCCTTTTTGCAGGCAACGAACATCGGTATGATCGCTGCAAATAAGAGATGCCGTAGTTTCATATTCGATTTTATTTGAGAAATGACATTTCCGCGCCCTGAAAAAGCCGGATTAACGCTTCCGTTGCCCCTGACCTCCGGTGGCGGCGCCTAAAGCGGGCTGGTTGTCGGGCACGTCGCTCGGCACGTCATCGGGATTGGGCGGTTCGCTGCCCGGGCGGGGCTTGACCTGCACCTGTATTTTGTCGGGTTTGCGGAATCTGGAGATCAGATTGGCGTTCACCATGCGTTCTTCCACCGGTTTCCGGTTGGTTGCAATGCTGTCGTTCATGTATCTTTCGATCATCAGACTGGCGATCGGCGCCGCATAGGATGCGCCCCAGCCTGCGTTTTCGACATAGACGGCGATTGCGATCTTGGGGTTTTCCTTCGGAGCGAAGGCAAAGAATACGGAGTGATCTTCTCCGTGCGGATTTTGGCTGGTACCGGTTTTTCCGCATACCTGAATACCGTTCACTTGTGCGATCCGTGCCGTGCCCCGGATCACACACTGGGC
>JAKOXM010000823.1 GCA_029781095.1 Bacteroidota bacterium | reverse complement strand
ACGATGGCCTCCGGCGTGTCGTCCACGATGATTTCCACACCGGTAGCGGATTCGAGCGCGCGAATGTTGCGTCCTTCACGACCGATGATCTGGCCTTTCATATCGTCGTTTTCAAGGTTGAAAACGGATACGGTGTTTTCGATGGTGAATTCAGCGGCCATGCGCTGGATCGTCTGGATGACGATCTTTTTGGCTTCTTTCGATGCGTTGAGTTTGGCCTGCGTAACGGCCTCCTTGACGATCGCCATCACTTCTGATTCGCTCTTGGCACGCACAGCTTCCAGCAGTTGATCCTTCGCATCCTGCTGAGACAATTTGGCTATATTTTCCAGCGCCTTGATGCGTTCCTCGTTGGCGGCGTCGAGTTCTTCTTTTTTCTTTTGAACGATTTTCAGTTGTTTGTCCAGGTTTTCACGAAGGGCGCCGAGTTCGATTTCGCGATTTTCAAGTTCTGATTTTCGGGTATTTACTTCATCTACCTTGGCTTGAAAAGCATCCTGCTCGGCTTTGAGATCCTTTTGCCTCGACACCACATCCAGTTCCATTTCCTTCAGTTTCAGCTGGTGCTGCGTCTTTTCGGTTTCCAGTTCCTGGCGCATTTGCGCGTACCGTTCCTTCGCTTCCTGGATTTTTTGCTGTTTGATCCGCTCGTTTTCCGATTCGGCTTTGCCAAGTATCTTTTCCGCTTTTACAGCGGCTTCGTCTTCCATTCGTTTGGCTGTCAGGCGGGCCTCCTGAATTGCGAGGTCGGCCTGGCGGTTGCTTTCTTCTACGCGCTTTTTGTTGTTTTGGGAAGCGAAAAAGTAAGCTGCAATACCGCCTATGACCAGCCCTATGATGAGTCCTGTTACGATTTCCATAAAACGTTGTCAATTAAGTGGTTAACTTATGTATTGTATCAGATACCGGCCTTTGCCGGTACCCCTCGGTTTTGGTTTTACACGACAAAGGCTGCGAAGGAGATCCCCTTTCATGGTACGCAGGGGATATCTCCTGCTTCGCAGGAAAACCAGAAAACAGAAAAAATGGAAAAACTCAGGCCGGTTGCAGCTGCTGGCTGGCAGGCTCCGGTATGGGCGGGCGGGTAGCGCGGTAAAGGTCTACGGCATAGGTCAGCAAAGCCAATGCAAGGCAATCCTGGGTATCTCTCGACGGTTGGGCGGCCCTGAATGCGGCCGTTTTATCGTTGAGTTCCTTTTCTAACCGGTGTATGAGTGCTTCATCTGCTGCATTTATTTTTAGCAAATAAGGCCTTCCGGCAATCAGGATGGTTACCTGGATTATATGGTTCGGTTGCTGTTCGTTAGCCATTTTTTACGCACTCCTTCCTTCGTCAGGACAGGGATTGGGATGAACGGTTACTTGAAAAAAGGTAATGATCAAACTCAATTTTCCTTTATTTCAAAAACCGGGCCTCTTTTTCGGATATTTCATCCGCCCTTGCCTGCTTTTCCATTCAACTCTTTCTGATGGTCGCGTTCAGTTTTGTTTCAAATGCCTGTTGCAACTGCTGCATCAGGTAATCAATTTCTTTATCTTGCAAGGTTTTCTCGGGGTCTTCAAAAGCGAAACTCACGGCATAGGATTTTTTATCCGCGCCGAGTTTTTGTTCGTCTTCAAAAACATCGAACAAATTGACCTCTTTTAACATTTTTTTGGCCGTCTTGTTGGCCAATTGGCGAATTTCACCAAAGCTGACACCCCGGTCGAGCACAAGTGCAAGGTCGCGGCGCACAGTGGGAAACTTGTTCAGTTCGGTAAATTGTATCTTGTTGCCAGCCAATACTTTTAGTGCGTTTTCAAAATGGAAATCGGCGAAAAACACCGGGTTTTTGATATCCATTTTTTTCAAAACGGCAGGCAGCACTGCTCCGAAAGTCACGAGTTCCTGTGTCCCCCGGTGGTATTTCAGCGCGTATCGAAATGGCGTCTCCTGTATGACCGCCTCCTGATAACCGCTGATACCCAGCCGGGTCAGCAGGTTCTGGACGACGGATTTAAGCGTGTAAAAATCAACTGTCTTTTTTGCCGTTGGCTGCCAGCTCTCGCCCGCATGGGCGCCGGTGAGTATAACGGACAGCCGGTAAGTCTCGGAAAATCCGGATTCTGCGGTTTGATCGCCATCCACTGTCCGCCGCAGGTATGATTTGCCAAACTCAAACAGGCGCAGGTCGGGGTTTTGCCGGTTCTGGTTGCGTTGTATGGCTTCCAGGCCGCTGAAAAGCAACGAGGGGCGCATGCAGTCCAACCCCTGGTTGGCCGAATTATGGATAAATACGAGGTGCTCTTTTTCCAGAGGAAATGGCGCTTCCGGGCCGAGGTAGTATGCCGAATTGGAGAGCGACATGCCCATGCACTCATTGAATCCGTTGGCGGCGAGAAAATCGGCGGCGAAATTGCGCACTGAATCCGGGTTGGGCCGCTGCTGGATCTCGATGCTGGAACGTATCTGTGCAGGGATTGGAACGTTGTCGAGGCCATACACCCTGAGTACTTCTTCCACAATGTCGGCTTCGCGGGTCACGTCGGGTTTGTTGGTCGGCACCACCGCGACAAAACCGGTGTCCGTCTCATTTTCGACGCCGATGCCCATCTCGGCGAGTATGCCTTTGACTGTTCCTTTGGGCAGATGCGCTCCGATCAGGGCATTCACCCGGGCATATTCTACGGGCACCCTGGCCGGCTGCACGGGCTC
>JAKOXM010000098.1 GCA_029781095.1 Bacteroidota bacterium | reverse complement strand
CCTTTCCGAGCTCGAGGCCTGCATACCGCAGGTCGTGGAAGCACTGGCCGGCCGGCGCAAAATCGCCTTGTACGGCGAAATGGGCGCCGGTAAAACGACTTTCGTAAACGCTTTTTGCCGCTACCTCGGCGTCCGGGGCACCACCGCCAGTCCGACATTTTCCCTCGTTAATCAGTATCGTTTCACTTTGCCTGATGGCTCCGGCGCCTTGTTTCACCACCTGGACCTCTACCGCCTGAAGTCGGTGCAGGAAGCGCTGGATATCGGCATTGAAGACCTCCTGTATGATCCGTGGTACTGCGTGATCGAATGGCCGCAACTGGCAGAACCGCTGTTGCCGGAAGATTCGGCAAAAATTCAGATTGAATTAACGGGTGAATCTTCCCGGCGAATCTTAATTTTGTAGGTTCCAGACTTTTGACCGCACATTACCTGTTTATAAACAATCTGAAAGCCCAGGCAGCCTTTTAATAAAGATGGAAACCCTTTCCGTACCTCGCACCCAAACTGAAATGCTGGAAGTGCATCCGAAGCACCAACGGCTGTTTATCGGTATTCCCAAAGAAATGTCCTTGCAGGAAAACCGCGTCGCTCTTGTACCGCATTCAGTATCAACGCTTACTGCACACGGGCACCGCGTGGTGGTGGAAGCCGGCGCCGGCGAAAGGACCAAATTCACCGATCACGACTATTCGGAAGCAGGCGCCGAGATCGCGCATACGAGGGAGGCCGTGTTTCAGGCGGACGTGCTGCTCAAGGTTGCACCGCCCACGCTGGATGAAATCGAGCTGATGCGACCCAATCAGGTTGTTATTTCACCAATTCACCTGCCGCTGATAAACCAGGACTACATCGTCAAATTACAAAAGAAGCGCGTCATTGCCCTGGCGATGGAGTACATCCGCGACGATGATACGGGCATGTACCCTATTGTGCACGTAATGAGCGAAATAGCAGGCATCAGCGCCATCCTCATGGCGGCCGAACTGCTGGCTACCACACGCGGCGGGAAAGGCGTATTGCTCGGCGGTATTGCCGGGGTGCCGCCGGCCAAAGTCATTATTCTCGGAGCAGGCGTCGTAGCCGAATTTGCCACCCGTACGGCTATCGGGCTCGGCGCAGAGGTCCGCATTTTCGACAACAACGTGTACAAACTGATGCGCCTGCAAAACCAGGTTGGACGCCAGTTGCACACGTCGGTAATTAACCCGATCCACCTGAAAGAGCAATTATTGACAGCCGATGTAGCCATAGGAGCCATCCATTCGCGACAGGGCCGCACGCCTGTAGTGGTTTCCGAAGATATCGTGCAGCGAATGAAACCTGGTTCTGTCATCGTGGATATCAGCATCGACCAGGGAGGATGCTTTGAAACTTCGACGGCTACCACGCACGAAAAACCAACTTTTGAAAAACACGGAATCATCCATTATTGCGTCCCGAATATCGCTTCCCGCGTAGCCGGCACTGCCTCCGACGCCATCAGTAACATCCTTACCTCGCTGTTGCTAAAGGCCGAAGCGGGCGGTATTTTGCCACTCATCACCAGCCATGAAGGCCTCCGCAACGGCGTGTACACGTACAAGGGCTGTCTTACCAATGCTTACCTCGGCGAGCGTTTCGAACTGAAAAGCACAAGCCTCGATTTGTTGATCACGTCGGATTATTGAGGGAGTAAATCACATTGCGGGTCAGGGACTATGCTGTTGTGCGTAATCTTTGAATATGTCAGCAAAGCATTGATTTTCAATTCAATGTAAAATATTTTCCTGCCCGGATAGCCCCTCCTTCCACAGTTTTATTCACGCGAAACCCGCCAGCCTTGATCACTGATCCCAGCACGCCCCTTGCACGACCTTGGCGTAATCCACATCCCGGACAAGCCGCAGGTAGGAGTCCCGGTTGTGTCGTTCGTTTTCTTTGGGCGTTTTCCCCTGAAAAATAAAATCGGCGAGGCTTTGCCAGCCTTTTAGTTCAGCGGCGGAAAGGGCGAGGCAAAGGCTGCGTTTCTCTGAGATACCGGGGTGCGTTCCGCGCTCCGCTTCTCCTGCCATGCGTACGTATTGTTCAATGGTAGCGCGCGTCGGCTGGTAAAAATCGACACGATGCACCTGCGGGTCGGAAGGCAGGTAGGTGACGACGAAAGCATCGCGGTCGGTCAGCGGAAACCCGTTGGGCAGCACAATGGGCCCTTTTTCGGGCGCCTGAAAACTGCCGCTGATCCGGGTGCTGTCGGCAGTGGTGAAACCATAGAATACTTTCCGCTGCATGGCTTCCTGTACAATGAACAGCTGCGCTGTGCCTGCTTTCCCTTCCGTCGAAAGCCGTCGGGCGTTTGCAATCGACAGGTTGTTGAACAGACTGGTCTTTGAAAGACGGTCGTTCTCCTGCCTGTGTGCGAGCCACATAAAGCCCAGTGAACCAATTAATACGAGCAAAACAAAACCTGCGATAAACAGCGCCATTTGCTTCCTGATACGCCGCTCGTCGACCCGGCGGATGCGATTGCGCGGGGTATCCACTGTCTTGTTCACCTGGAAATCGTAACCGAAACTGCCGTTTTTTTCCTTTACTACGCTCACTTCGCACAGTTCGTCTTCGATGAAGAACGAATACATTTTAGTATCTTTCACCGAAAAATCGATCTGCACCACGCGCAAATTGCAGTGGATCATCAAATGGCCCGACTCGTCGCCATGGTAGAGCCCCACGCGATGCCGGCCGCCCCGGTTGTCGAGATATACCCAGCCCATTTGTGCCATGCAGAAAAACGATATTTTGCGAAAGGAAAGATAACGCCTTCCGGTGGCTTTGCCGGCAAAGAGCTTGTTAAATGTTTGGGATGGCCACCCGGGATCGCATCACGAATGGGAAAAGCAAAAAACAACTCCGCACACGCATTTCAATTGATTTTATTTTATTCCATAACCATCCGATCGGTCGGCAGATAAGGATAATCATATTCCGCTTTGGTATATGAAAGCCAGTTCCAGGCAAGAAAATAATTCCTGGGGAAAGTCCGGTAGATGACCGTGTCGGTAGTTTGTTCTTTTGTTCGATACAATTCCCAACTGCGTTCCATCATGTCCAGGTTCCGCCCTTTGGCAGGGTAGGCGTTGAATGTAAAGCCGCCGTCGCTGCTGGAATATGAATACCACCGGAAACCTGAAGTCTTGTAGAAATAGATATTTGATAATGTAAGCGATACCAGAAGGACACCCCAAAACCAAATCGGGATGTTTTTGAAAATGCGTTTAAAATCAGTGAATGTTTTCATAGGTAACCCATATTATGTTTGTGTTAATCTTATCTATTCACATATCCGGCCGAAAAGAGCGACCTTAATTTTAGGTCAAAATATAATGTCGGTGACTTCCTGTTTTCTAAATCGCAATCAGCCTACCAAAAACTTAATAACGCTTGTCCTTATTGTTTTCTGTTTGGTCCCGGCGTTATTTTTGACCGGTTCATGCCGGCACGAGCTGCTTCCCGGGCAGACCGAGGTCGATTTATGCGATTCCACCAATGTGTCTTTTCAGAAAACCGTTCTGCCGCTGTTGATACAAAATTGCAGCAGATGCCACAGCAGCAGCATCCATACGCACGATATCATCCTCGACGATTACCCGCACGTCCGGGCCTTTGCAAAGGAAGGCTCGCTCTACGGCTCGGTCCTGCAAAACGGCGAATACGCCCCCATGCCGTATGATGCTCCAAAACTCGACGACTGCACCATCGCCATCATCCGCAACTGGGT
>JAKOXM010000084.1 GCA_029781095.1 Bacteroidota bacterium | reverse complement strand
TCGCGAAATTTTTTCCACCAGTCGAGGGCGCCGCGCTGGGCCGTGGTGGAGCAGTTGGCGTACATCCAGTCCATCCCGTTTTCCGCAACGAGCGGCATGAGCGACTGGGTGAGTTCTTCCACGGTTTCGTTGAAAGCCTCGGAGGGCGAGTGGCCGCGTTCGCGCAGAACGGCGTACTGCGCTGCAAAAATGCCCTGTATGGCGCCCATCAGTGTGCCGCGCTCTCCGGTGAGGTCGCTGTATACTTCCTTCCTGAAATTCGTTTCGAAAAGGTATCCGCTTCCGATAGCGATGCCCAGCGCGATGACGCGTTCGAAAGCGCGGCCGGTCGCATCCTGGTGGATCGCGTAACTGCTGTTCAGGCCGCGGCCTTGCAGGAACATGCGTCGCAGGGAAGTCCCCGAACCTTTGGGCGCGACGAGGAATACATCCACGTCAGGCGGCGGGACAATGCCCGTCTGGTCGTTGTAGGTGATGCCGAAGCCGTGCGAAAAGTAGAGCGCCTTGCCGGGGGTGAGGTGTTTTTTTACCGTGGGCCAGAGTTGTATCTGCGCTGCATCGCTGAGCAAATAGCAAATGATGGTACCGCGCTGCAGTGCTTCTTCGATGTCGAACAGATCGACACCCGGTACGAAGCCGTCACGCACGGCCTTGTCCCACGATTTGGAATCGGGGCGTTGACCAACGATGACGCGAATACCGTTTTCGCGCTGATTGAGTGCCTGGCCGGGGCCCTGCACACCGTAGCCGATCACGGCTACCGTTTCATCGGCCAGCACCGATTGGGCTTTTTCAAGGGGAAATTCTTCGCGGGTGACGACGTTCTCCAAAGTGCCGCCGAAGTTGAGTTGTGCCATGATATATTTAATTGATTGTCAGTTATGAGTTGTTGCGCCGGTGTGGCATGGATTACCTGAAAATTTTATTTAAAATTTTCAGGTAATCCATGCCACACCTGTGATAATCACACGGCAAAAGCCGCTTCGGGGTTGTCCGGTATTTCATGTTCGGCAGCTTCACCGCCAGGGTCGCGCTGTTCGAATTCCTTGAGCAGGCTGTGAAAACCGTCGCTGGCCTTGATGATGGCCACACGCGCGCTGCGCACGAATTCGATAAGGCCGTAAGGCTCAAGCACCTGCACGAGCCGGTCGGTTTCCTCACGGTGTCCCGTGGCCTCGAACACCGTGTAGTCGCGGCGGATCACCACGGCGCGTGCGCCGAATTCGCGCAAAAGCCGCTCGACCTTCACTTTTTCGGTGATCTCG
This sequence comes from Bacteroidota bacterium, assembly GCA_029781095.1. Taxonomy (GTDB): domain Bacteria; phylum Bacteroidota; class Bacteroidia; order Chitinophagales; family Saprospiraceae; genus M3007. The sequence continues at coordinate 1,784 of JAKOXM010000084.1, read as the reverse complement.
TCGGTGGGCACCTTGTAGAGCGCCATTTCCTGCCAAACGATCTCATCGGCCGTATTATAGAATGCCTTCAGCACATCCACCTGTTTTTCGATGTGCCGGGCGAGTTTGCGCACCACATCTTCCGTTTCGTTGATCACGATGGTGAGCCGGTGTATGCCCGGCACCTCGCTGGGTGAGGTGTTCAGACTTTCCAGGTTGATCTTGCGACGCGAGAAAATAATCGCGATCCGGTTGAGCAGCCCGACGTGGTTTTCGGCGTAGACGGTTATCGTGAATTCGTTTTTCATGTTTGTCTATTTTAACCTTATCTCCGCCACCCCGCATCCCTGCGGCACCATCGGGAATACATTGTTTTCCTTGCCCACCATCACTTCCAGCAGGTAGGCGCCCGGCGTTTCGAGCATTGTTTTCAGCGCTTCGCGCAAATACCGGCGCTCCGAAACGCGTTGTCCGGGAATACCGTAACCATCGGCGACTTTTACAAAATCGGGGCTGGTGATATTGGTAAACGAGTAGCGCCTGTCGTGGAACAACTGCTGCCACTGCCGCACCATGCCGAGGAATTGGTTGTTGAGAATCAGTATTTTAACTTCCATTCCAAATTGCTGGATCACGCCCAGTTCCTGGATCGTCATCTGGAAACCGCCATCGCCGGCGATGGCTACTACCGTGCGTTCCGGTGCGCCCAGCTTTGCGCCGATCGCCGCGGGTAGTGCAAATCCCATGGTGCCGAGACCACCAGAGGTAACGTTGCTGCGCGAGCGGTTGAAACGGGCGTAGCGCGTGGCTACCATTTGGTGCTGACCCACATCGGTGACGATGACGGCCTCGCCGCCGTCAAGTTCGTTGAGGATATGGATGACTTCTCCCATCGTCAGCGTTTCAGCGGCGGGATTGAGTTCGTCGCGGATGACGGCGTCCTGTTCCTGCCTGTCGTGTTCCCGGAAGCGTTCGAGCCATTCGGGATATGCTTTCGGCAATACGAGTTGCGTCAGCAGCGGGAGGGTTTCTTTGCAATCGCCCCAAACCGGCACCGTGGCTTTTATATTTTTATCTATTTCCGAGGGATCGATGTCGAGGTGGATGATTTTCGCCTGTCTGGCGTACTTATCCAGGCGCCCGGTGACGCGGTCGTCGAAGCGCATGCCGACGGCGATCAGCACATCGCACTGGTTTGTCAAAACATTCGGGCCGTAGTTGCCGTGCATTCCGAGCATACCCACGTTCAGCGGGTGGTCGGTGGGTAAAGCGCTCAGACCGAGCAGGGTCCAGGCGGCGGGAACGCCGCTTTTCTCTAAAAAATGGCGAAATTCTGCTTCGGCATTTCCAAGGATAATGCCTTGCCCGAACAGGACAAACGGTCGTTCGGCAGCGTTGATCAATGCGGCAGCCTGTTCGATATATTCGCGGCGTACGATCGGTTTTGGGCGGTAACTTCGAATATGATCGCAGGGTTTATACCCCGCGAAATCGAACTTTTGCAATTGTGCATTTTTTGTAATGTCCACGACGACAGGCCCCGGGCGACCACTGCGGGCGATGTAAAATGCTTTCGCCAGTGCTGCCGGGATATCTCCGGCTTCGGTCACCTGGCAGTTCCATTTGGTCACAGGCGTGGTGATATTGATCACATCCGTCTCCTGAAATGCGTCGGTGCCGAGCAAATGGGCGAACACTTGCCCGGTGATGCACACGAGGGGTGTGCTGTCGATCATGGCGTCGGCAAGGCCGGTAACCAGGTTTGTGGCGCCCGGACCGCTGGTAGCGAACACAACACCCACGCG
>JAKOXM010000076.1 GCA_029781095.1 Bacteroidota bacterium | reverse complement strand
GCTTTTTTTGGCGCCTGTTTTTTCGGCCGCTCCGGCGGAAACATTCCAAAATGATTGTTATAAAAGAGCGCCTGGCCGGGTCCAGGCGACATTTGATCGAAATTCCCGACCTTTTTTAAACAGAATTCCACTATAAACACGTTAGTACGGAGCATTTCATCCATTAAACGTTCAGGCATGATTAAATTGACGGCACCCCTGCTTTTTTTCTGTATCGCATTCTCTCTCCAGGCACAAAACCACGCTGACTGCATTACGGCGATGGATATTTGTAAAAAACAGGTGTATCACATCGACCATGCGAGCGGCGCGGGACAAAACACCCGTGAAGCGGATTTTATCGCGTGTTTTATGAACAGCGAAAACTTCGGCAATGCCGAGGAAAACTCCACCTGGATCAAATTCGAAGTGGAAAAAAGCGGCTCGCTGACCTTTGCCATTACCCCGCACCGACTCGACGACGATATCGATTTTGTGGTGTACCGCATGCTCGACGGCACTTGCAACAACCTCCAGATCGTGCGTTGTATGGCTGCCGGTGATTCGCCTGAAAATGCACTTACGAGCAAATGCATGGGCGAAACAGGCCTCCGCGCCGGTGAAAACGACACCAGCGAGGACGCCGGTTGTGCCGACGAAGGCGACAACGCCTGGCTGGCGCCGCTGAAGGTTGTCGAAGGAGAAAAATATATTATCCTGGTCAGCAATGTCACCTCGGAAGGCCCGGGGTTCAGTATCCGGTTCGGCGGCACCGCCAAGCTTCCCTGCGACGAGGAAAAGGAAAAACCCAAACCGACTGCCAAAAAACCGGGTCCGCCCCCGGTCAAACCCAAACCGCTTGAAAAACCCAAACCTCCGGTAATTGCCAGGGAAGAATCTGTCAAGCCCGACTCCATCGGAGGCCGGGCGGTGACGGTCGGCGAAACGATGACGATCAAAAACAGAAAGATCAAAGTCAGAATTTGGGACAGCCAGATAGAGGACGGCGACATCATTTCTGTGTATATTGACAGCAAAAAAGTGATCGATCACGTTTATCTCCGCCTGAAACCGCAGGAATTCGAAATTGAACTGCCCGAAGGTAGAGAGCATTATCTCACCGTGTATGCCGACGACTTTGGCAAAGCCGAACCCAACACCGCCATGGTCTCCGTGTTCGACGGCGTCAATACCCAAACCATAGACCTGGTGGCAGAGCGAAAAAAACAGGAGAGTGTGAAGATTATTATGGAATGAATTGGATGGGGTTGCGGGTTGCGGGTTAGCGGGTTGCGGGTTGGCGGGCCGGAAAAGAAATTCAATGCAGAAGCGCCGCAACGATTTCGATCTTTTTCTGTTTCAGATTTTTTTATCCCATCCCGAAACCCGCCAACCCGTCAAACCCGCCAACCACCAGACCATCAAACCATCATAAAATATGCTCGGTTTCCGCTTCAGCGACTACAAACCCGATCCGAACCAGAGTACGTTCGATCGTTTGTTTAAAATCTTTCAGGAACTGATGTTGTACACGTCCGGCGATGTGTACGAGTCCATTGCATGGCTTACCGAACTCGACAAGGAGTACAAACTCACCAATGATGAGTACGGCATGGGCGATTTTATCCGCGAACTGGAAGAGCGCGGCTATATCCGGCGTGACGGCGATGGCGGAGGCGATTTAGGGCCCACGAGAAAACTGGAAATCAGCCTGCGACAAAAGAGCCTCGACGATATTTTCGGCGACCTGAAAAAAGCAAAAAGCGGCAAACACAATACCTCGATCATCGGTCAGGGCGACGAATTCACGTCCGACGTGAAGCCATACGAATTCGGTGACAGCCTCGAAAACCTGGCCGTCACGAACTCCCTGCGCAACGCATATATTAACCACGGCATCGAAGAATTCAACCTGACACAGGACGACCTCGAAGTACACGAAACCTACTTCCAAAGCCAGATGTCGTCGGTGCTCATGATCGACATTTCGCACTCGATGATACTGTACGGAGAAGACCGCATCACGCCCGCCAAAAAAGTGGCGCTGGCACTGGCAGAATTCATACAGACCCGCTATCCCAAAGACACCCTCGACATTCTGGTGTTCGGCGATGATGCCTGGCCCATCGAACTCAAGGAAATACCTTACTTGCAGGTCGGACCCTACCACACGAACACGGTGGCAGGGCTGGAGCTCGCCCTCGACATCCTCAAGCGTCGCCGGAATCCCAACAAGCAGATCTTCATGATCACCGACGGCAAGCCCACCTGCCTGAAAATCGGGAAAAACTACTACAAAAATTCTTTCGGCCTCGATCGCAAGATCGTAAACCGCTGTCTCAACCTGGCCATGCGCTGCAAGAAACTGAACGTGCCCATCACCACGTTCATGATCGCCCGCGACCCGTACCTGGTGCGTTTCATCGAGGCTTTCACACAAACCAACAACGGCAAGGCATTTTATTCCTCTCTGGAAGGACTGGGGTCGTTTGTGCTGGAGAATTACAAAAAGCGCAAGAAGAAGTAACGATTTGCGGGTTTCAGGTTTCGGGTTTCGGGTTAGCGGGTTAGCGGGTTTCGGGTTTTGGGTTAGCGAATTTTGGGTTACTGGTTTTATGCCTGCTCTTCTTACCTTTGTGGCAATTCCGAAACCCGCAAACTCGCTAACCCGCAAACTCGCTAACCCGCAAACCCGGAACCCGCAAACCCGGAACCCGCAGACTTACAATGTATATTCTCCTAGTATCCATCGTCATTGGCCTGTTTGTGGCCATGCTGTTCGTCAACGTATATTTCCGGGCCAGGGTGCTCAAGGTATACGGCGTTTTGGTGCGCAACCGCGTCGAGTTCGGCGCCGCCCACATTTTCAACCGGCAAAAACTGGAAGAAGAGATACTGCCCAAATACCCGCAATTCCGCAACGAGATTGAAACGTTTATCCGGCACATGCGCTATTCCATTCGCATGGCTTCTGTGCTGATCATGCTGATCACGGCATTCGGGGCTATTTTGATGTATTTCCGATAACTGCATCACGCCATCTCTAATACTCTGATAACCAACAACTAACAACTAATAACAGGAACGAATGCGCATTGCCCTGCTCGGCGCCGGTCACCTCGGCAAAATCCACCTGAAATGCATACTCGCGACGGAATGCTGGGAACTAGCCGGTTTTTACGATCCCGACGATAAAAATGCCGAATCGGCCATCGCGCAATATGGCGTCAAACGCTTCCGGTCTCTGGATGCTCTCTTGCGGGAAGTAGACGCCGTGGACATCGTGACCCCTACCCCATCGCACTATCAACTGGCCGCAGGGGCCATGCGCGCAGGCAAGCATGCGTTCATAGAAAAACCCGTTACAGGTACCGTATCCGAAGGGAAACGCCTGTTACAACTTGCCGAAAAACAAGGCATAAAGGTACAAGTAGGCCATGTAGAGCGCTTTAACCCCGCATTTCTGGCCCTGAAAAACCTCGTGTTGAATCCCATGTTCATCGAAGGGCACCGGCTGGCGGCGTTCCAGCCCCGCGGCACCGAAGTATCGGTCATACTCGACCTGATGATACACGATCTCGATCTTGTGCTGCACCTCGTAAAATCACCCGTATCGAAAGTGAGTGCCAGCGGTGTGGCCGTGCTCAGCCATACGCCCGACATCGCCAACGTGCGTCTTGAATTCGAAAACGGTTGCGTAGCGAACCTCACGGCCAGCCGAATTTCCATGAAGCAGATGCGCAAAATGCGCCTGTTTCAGCCCGATCACTACCTGAGCCTCGATTTTCTGGACAAAAACGCCCAGATCGTACGCCTGTTTGCCCAGGACGCACACAACCTGCCGCCGCAGGAACAACTCATGGAATTCGAGACCAATGCGGGCAAAAAATGGCTGCATTTGCAAATGCCTGAAGCGGCCCCGGTAAACGCTATCCAACTCGAACTGGAGACATTTCACGATGCTATTGCAAACAATACCGAACCGGTAGTGACGCTGCAGGATGGTTTCGATGCGCTGAAACTGGCGCACCGGATACTGAAGGAAATTGAAGTGCGAAAGGAGAAATACGGGTGACATTATTTCCACACTACTGGACATATTTATTTCACGCAAAGACGCAAAGTTTTCGCAAAGACGCAAAGTGTTGAAAATTAAAATTTTGCGTCTTTGCGTTTTTGGTTTTTGCGCCTTTGCGTGGAAAATGTCCAGTAGTGTGCATTATTTCAAACATATTACCGGATTAAAAACGTATTCGGGAATTTATTTCTGGCTTCCAATCGGGGGATCTTATTTTATCCCGCGTTAAATTTTTCACCGGATTACGCGCATACAGTTACAAAATTTGCTCCCATTCGGCTCTGAATAAACCCCCGAATACGCGCTAAATTCTTCCATATTATGAAACAAATACAATTAACCCTGCTACTGTTTCTCTCCTTTCAATTTGCTGGAAAATCCCAAAGCGAAAACACCCGAAAAATCATAAATAAAACGCCTTTTACCATAGGCGAATCCGTTGAGATTTATTCTGATAAACTACAGGAAAACAGAACATTAAATATCTGTCTGCCAGCAGGATACGGACAGGATTCCACAAAGAAATATCCTGTTATTTATTTGCTGGACGGTTCGGCCGACGAGGATTTTATTCATATCGCAGGGCTAATTCAATTTGGAACATTTCCCTGGATAAAAATGCTTCCGGAATCAATTTTAGTTGGAATATCCAATGTAGATAGAAAAAGAGATTACACTTTTCCGACAACTAATAAAAACGACAAGGCGAAATTTCCGACAACAGGCGGCTCCGATAATTTTATTCAGTTTATGCGCACTGAATTATTGCCATTTATCGAAAGTAATTATCGCACGGATACCATAAAAACAATTATCGGGCAATCGCTCGGAGGACTTCTCGCAACAGAAGTTTTATTTAAGCACCCCGAATTATTTACAAATTATATCATTGTAAGCCCCAGCCTTTGGTGGGACGACGAATCACTGTTAAAGGTTAAGCCAAAAATCAGACAGTCAAAACTCGCCGTCTATTTAACCGCAGGGCAAGAGGAAGAAGCCGTAATGGTGCGTACGGCCACCGAATTGTCGGACAAACTCAAACAAGTATATCCGCATAACATTGACCTGTTTTTTCATGTATTTGAGGGCCTGAACCATGGCAACATTCTTCACCTGGCGGTATATGATGCTTTTGAGAAAATATACAAAACCGAAAAAAAGGATTAGGCCGCCAAACGCGAATACATGCATAAAGAACTGCCTTCATGCTTCGACCTGTCGTCGGACAAAGTCCCGCCCCTCCTGAAAATCTGTCAGAATTTCAGTATATGTTAAATACAAACCGGACGGCAATAATGCCCCCGGGTTTCGCACTTTAGGGTTTTCACGGAATTGTCATCCAAATGTCAAATCCGGAGGAGAAAGGAAAGACTACTTCTTTACCTTTGCCTTGTACCAAAATCGATTTTAATCATGTCACCCGCAACGCATCGTATCTATATTTCAGTGCTGGTCAGCATTGGAGTAGTAATCACTCTGGTTCTTTTCTACTCAGGATACTCCTACTACACCACCAGTCTCGAGGAGAGGTTTTACCATCCTGACCACGCCAATTTCAAGCCCAGCGGCGTATACGGCCACGGCCTGGGTATCATCGGCACCCTCCTGATTCTCATCGGCGTTTTTTCCTACATCGCACGTAAAAGATACAAATCCCTCGCCCGGCTGGGCAGGTTGAAGTACTGGCTGGAGTTCCACATTTTTTTATGCAGCGTGGGTCCCATCATGGTCCTGTTTCATACTGCATTCAAGTTTGGCGGCATCGTGTCCATCAGTTTCTGGAGCATGGTAGCCGTGGTGGCCAGCGGCGTGATCGGCCGCTTTATTTACATCCAGATTCCACGCACCATCGAGGGAAGGGAATTGAGCCTGAGCGAAGTTCAGGATCTGAAAGGCAATCTGGAAGACATCCTGAAAGGCAACTACCGGCTCGATGAAGCGAGCTGCAATGCGGTGCTTGAAAGCACCCGGATAAAACCCCGGGCGCCGGGCGAAAATCTGCTGTCAGGCATGATGAGCAGACATTTTGAAGACAAAAAAACGATCCGGACTGTTAAAAAAATACTCCGAGGCAACCAACTCCCCAATGCCACCGTACTTCAGGTAACCCAGCTTATCAAACGCGAAATTTCGTTGAACAACCGGATTGAAAGGTTGCTGACCATGCAAAAACTGTTCAAATACTGGCACGTGGCGCATTTGCCGTTTGCCATTATTATGTTGATTATCATGGTTGTTCACGTGACAGTGACCCTTGCCTTTGGCTACCGATGGATTTTTTAATCTTCTGAAATGCTTGCAGAACAAATTGTAATCTACGCCTTTGTTCTCCTGTTTTGCGCTGTTATCGTTTACATCTATCTGAGGAAGTTAAACAAAGCCTCGAGGGTGGTAGAGGCGAAAATTGAAAAAGCCAAACAGGAGGGTCTACATGAACCGGTGTCGCTGCACCCGGTCATCGATTTAAATACTTGCATCAAGAGCGGCGCATGCGTTGCCGTTTGCCCGGAAAAGGATATTCTGGGTATCGTAAACGGCATGGCAACCCTTGTGAATGCATCGAGTTGCGTCGGCCACGGCGCCTGCTTCCACAATTGCCCCGTTGAGGCTATTTCACTCGTTATCGGAACGGAAAAAAGAGGCGTCGATCTCCCGCACGTCAACCAGGAGTTCGAGACAAATGTGCCGGGCATCTACATTGCCGGCGAACTTGGCGGCATGGGCCTGATCAAAAACAGCGTGGAACAGGGGCAGGCTGCGGTAGAGAACATTATCCGGACCGGGATCAACAAAGATGCCTCCACGTACGATCTGATCATCGTAGGCGCCGGTCCTGCCGGTATTTCGGCGTCTCTCACAGCAAAAAAATACGGGCTCAACTTCCTGACCCTCGATCAGGACACCCTGGGTGGAACCGTTTTCTCCTTTCCCCGCTCCAAAATCGTCATGACCTCGCCGATGGTACTTCCCCTGTACGGAAAAGTAAAACTGTACGATACCAGCAAGACGGAATTGCTCGGCTTGTGGCAAACAGTACTGGCGCAAAACAACATTACAATCAGGGAGAATACAAAAGTAGAAAGCATCCAGCCGGAAGGTACGCATTTCAGGATGCTGACCAACAAAGGCGACGAACTCAAAACCCAAAAGGTCTTGCTTGCTATCGGCCGGCGCGGCACACCGCGGAAGCTGGACATCCCCGGCGAAACGCTCGAAAAGGTCGCGTATCGCTTGTTGGAACCCGAAAACATCCACAGTAAAAACGTGGTCGTTGTGGGTGGCGGTGATTCGGCTATCGAAGCGGCTCTTTCCCTTGCAGTACAAAACAAGGTGGTCCTTTCCTACAGAAGCGAATCGTTCAGCAGGTTAAAACCAAAGAACCGGGAAAAACTGAACGAGTCCGTCAGCAAGGGCATTCTGGAAGTAAAATTCAAGTCCAATCTCGTGAAAATAGAACCTGACAAGGCAGTACTGAAAAGCGAGGATGAAGGTCAACTGGTTTTGGACAACGACCTGGTCTACATTTTTGCCGGAGGTGAATTGCCGACGCAGTTTTTGCAAAAAGCAGGCGTGGAAATCACCAAACGGTTTGGATATACCATGAAAAGGCATCGCTGATAAACGCACTTGTTCTAAAATGATTTTTGTTTGATTTTTAGAAAATTACATATCTTCCTTTTCTTCACCTGCTTTGTCTTCAAGGTGGAAGCGCAGTTGTCGCCAGGCGACCTGACGAAGCCGCATGCGGATCTGGAAGGGATGTTCAACTGCACAAAATGTCACGTGCTGGGCGATAAGGTTTCCAATGACAAATGCCTGAGTTGCCATAAAGAGATCAAAAGCAGAACCGATCGGGGCACGGGCTTCCACGCCTCAAACGAAGCCAAAGGAAAAGATTGTACCGTCTGCCACAGTGACCACCACGGCCGGAATTTTGACATCGTTCGTTTCGATAAAAACAAATTCAACCACAGCCTGACGGGTTTTGATCTGGCCGGTGCACACAGGACAACCGACTGCCGCCAATGCCATAAACCGGATTTTGTGGAGGACCGGGAATTGAAAAAAAGGAGCGAGACCTACCTGGGCCTGAGCCGCGAGTGCAATACCTGCCATGAAGACTACCACCAAAAAACCCTGGGCACCGATTGTGCGAAATGCCATTCTGCAACCGCCTTTGCTCCGGCGACAAAATTTGATCACAGCAAGGCGGATTTTCCCCTTGTAGGCCAGCACAGAACGGTGAATTGCATCGAATGCCACAAAAAAGAGACCCGCGGCGGAAAGCCCTTCCAGCAGTTCACCGGAATGCCTTTCAGCAATTGCAACAGCTGCCACAAGGATCCGCACAATTTCAATCTCGGGGCGAATTGCAAACAATGTCATTCCGAACAATCCTTCTCCTCTTTAACCGGCCTGAAAAGGTTTAACCACAACGAGGAGACGCAATTCCCCTTAAAAGGCAAGCACAAACAGGTGGATTGCGCCGGATGCCACAACATGCAGGCAACACCCACGACTGTTTTTCAGGACAAATTTGGGGTGCGTACCAATGATTGCGCCCGATGCCACAAGGACGTGCACGACGGCAAGTTCGGCAGCAATTGCGCAGAATGTCACAACGAGGAGTCATTCCACGCATCCGTATCCATGAAAAATTTCAACCATAACCTGACCGGGTTCGTGCTGGAAGGGAAACATAAATCGGTTGATTGCAAAAAATGTCATACCTCAAATAATTTTACCGATCCACTTCCGCATTATACCTGCGACGCCTGTCATAAAGATTACCATGAAGGGCAGTTGGCCTCCATCCTCGGGTTTAGCCCCGATTGTGCCAAATGCCACACTGTCAATGGATTCGCCGGAAGTCTGTTCACAATTGACGATCACAACAAAACGAAATTCAAGCTGGAAGGCGGGCATATGGCAACGCCGTGTTTTGCCTGTCACAAGCAGGATACCGATAAAAAATGGCAGTTCAGAAATATCGGTGAAAAATGTGCGGACTGCCATACGGACGTGCACAACGGGTACCTGGATAAAAAATTCTACCCCAATCAGTCGTGCGAAAAATGCCACGTCACGGCAAGCTGGGAAGAAAACCATTTCGACCATAACGTTACCGGGTTCAAACTGACGGGCGCCCATGCGAAACAGGCATGTATGGCGTGTCACGGGAAAAAAGACGACGAAGGACATTTGCCCCGGCGATTTCAGCAGTTTGCCAACATGTCTACCACTTGCACAGCCTGTCACAAAAACGTGCATGGCCGGCAATTTGAAAAAAACGGCGTTACGGATTGCGTGCAGTGCCACGCATTCAACAACTGGGATGCCGTCAAATTCAACCACAATAAATCTGCTTTCAAACTGGAAGGAAAACATGCCACCGTGGCTTGCTCAGGTTGCCATAAACCGGTAGAAAAAGAGGG
>JAKOXM010000822.1 GCA_029781095.1 Bacteroidota bacterium | reverse complement strand
GCCAGGTGGATTCTCTCCGGGTGCACGACAGCCCTTACTCGGTGATCTATAATCATTTATACAACCTTCAAAAAGAATCGTACCACCCGGAGCTGGCAGCGCTATCGTTTCAGACGGACAGAGAGACCGGCACAACCCTGGCCATTCAGTTGAAACAAATTCTGGACGCCAAAGGGCTGTATGTCGATCTGAACCGGGTGCCTGCCCAATCGGGTTACAAGGATTCCCTTACGAAAGAGGCTATTTATTTTATCGACCGGGATAATCCGCTGATCTATGTCGAACAAATCGATTCTGCCTGGTATTATTCCAGGACGACCGTTGAGGCCATTCCTGCGCTACACCACAAGGTATTCCCCTTCGGCACCCAGATTGCCGTTTACTTTCAGGCGCCCGTGTGGCAGATAAAGATGTTTGCCATACCCTTGTGGAAGTGGCTGGGATTGTTGGTGCTGCTACTGGCTTCCGCGGTATTTTCCCGGCTGATCGGATGGATTTCCAACCGGACGATCGCACCCTTCCTGCAGCGACACCTGGAACCGGCTCCTGAAGTGAACAATGCGATTCTCCGGCTTTCCCGTCTCCTCGGCTTGTGGGTTGGCCTTCATTTGTTCTGGTTTGTATTCCCGATGTTACAACTCCCGGTATGGGCCAACGCGGTATTGGTTAAATCACTGGGCATACTCAGCGCTTTTTTCCTTATTTTCATTGTCAACCAGCTGGTCCGGATTCTCTTTTTTAAATTGCAAAAGATCGCCGGAGGGACCAACAATACCCTGGACAATCAGTTTTTACCCCTGCTGCGACGACTGGCTTTTTTCCTGGTCTGGACGCTTGGAATTATCTACATCCTTGATTTTCTGAATGTTAATGTGACGGCATTGCTCGCCGGCATATCCATTGGCGGTCTTGCCATTGCGCTGGCAGCCCAGGATACGGTGAAAAACTTTTTCGGGTCGATCATGATCTTTGTGGACAAGCCGTTTCAAATCGGCGACGCGATACAATTCAAGGATGTAGGCGGGGTCGTAGAGGAGGTCGGCATACGCTCGACCCGGATACGCACTTTCGCCAATTCATTGACTTACGTTCCCAACGGCATGCTGGCCGACCAGATCGTAGACAACCTGGGACTACGCGTATACCGTCGCTTTAAAACGGAAATTGGCATTACCTATGACACACCGCCTGTCGTCATTGATCTGTTTGTCAGGGGAATACGCGCCATCCTTCTGCAACATACCTATACACGAAAGGATGTTATTGAAGTGCATCTGAACAATTTCGGTTCCAGTTCGCTGAATATCCTGCTCTACACCTTTTTTGATGTGCCCGACTGGGGCACAGAACTCAAAAGCCGGCACGAACTGATGCATGCTATCATGGTATTGGCCGGGGACCTCGGTGTGCGATTCGCCTTTCCTACGCAAACATTGCACATAGAAGAGTTTCCGGGCAAAGGAGCGACAACTCCTCCGCCCAAATCCGACCGTGACGGTGAGCCCGCGCTGGCCCGAAGTCTGGAAAAAATCGGGGTATATTTTGAGGAATCCGGCAAAAACTGACAGGCGTCAGTTTTTGCCGTTGCCTTTGCCTGTAGCTTTGCAGCACCGTTTAAATAACTAATTGATAAAATCCGCTTTGGTCTATTGCGCCATTACCGCGTTCATTTTATCAATTGGATATGTCCCGGTGCTTACGATCAAATTATCAGACAATGGACACACTCAATATTGAAAATATACTCGTCCCGGTAGACTTTTCCGAGGCATCGTTCCACGCACTGGACACGGCCGTCGGCGTGGCAAAACGCCAGGGAGCGACGCTGACTCTTTTGCACGTTGTTAATCAGAACCTGCTTTCATACGGGCATTTCGATGTGCTGCCTGCCGCGGCTCCGGTACTTGAAGCGATGCAAAGCGAATCTTCTGAGTCTATCCGGCAACTCATTGAAAATCTGACAGATAAACATGGGATTGAAGCGGATGGAGTCATAGCGCACGGTTTCGTTCCGGCGGAAATTTGCAAATCCGCAGAAAACATCCTGGCAGACATGATAATCATGGGCACGCACGGTGTT
>JAKOXM010000056.1 GCA_029781095.1 Bacteroidota bacterium | reverse complement strand
CGGAAAAAAGCTCTACGACAAGCGCGAGGCCATAGCAAAAAAAGAAGCCGAACGTGAAATCGAGCGGCGAATGCGGAACCGGAGCCGGGATGTCTGATGGATGACATTTTCTGGACGGCGAGGGAAGGCTGAAGATATATCCGGCCAGGCAGAAATATAAGATCCTCTCGCTGTTCTGCCTTGCCTTAAAATTCGAGGCGGGCAGGATTTACAACGAAAAGGAAGTCAACCAGATTTTGATGCAGTGGCATACATACGGGGACTGGGCGATGCTCAGGCGCGAACCGTATGATAAAGGTTTTTTGAACCGCAAATCCGACCGTACCGCCTATTGGCTGGAGGAAAAACAACCGACACTTTCGTCATCCGGGCTTGAATTGGAGGCTTGCAGAAAATGAATTTTCATGAGTTGATGAACAAAAGGCGCTCTGTCCGCGGATTTACCGAGCGCCGGTTGACAGATGATGAAATTACAAAACTGCTTGAGGCTGCGACGGCGGCGCCCAACGCCTGCAACTACCAGTCGTGGCATTTCTATGTCGTGCGCGGCAGGGAGAAGATAAACGGATTTGTCCCGAAAATCTACCGCGGCGAGTGGTTCCGCAGCGCGGCGGTTGTTTTCGTGGTCTGCACCGACGCCGGACAGCTTGAGGCGCGCTTCGGCGGGCGGGGGGCGGATCTCTTTGCAATTCAGGACACCGCCTGCGCCATTGACCACCTGATGCTCATGGCGGCCGAGATGGGGTTGGGGAGCTGTTTTGTCGGTGCCTTTGACGAGGACGAATGCCGGAGGTATCTTAACATTCCCGACTCCCGGCGGCCGGTTGCGCTGGTGCCGGTGGGCGAGCCTGCGGCCGACACCCCCAAGCGGCCGAGAAAACCGATAAACGAGGTCGTGACCTTTGCCGGGGAAGAGGAGTGATAATGACAAAACAGCAATATTACAATTCACGCCTGCAAAATTCAGCGGTTGTAAAAAAAACGATTGAAAGACAGCTATATTGCCTAAAATATTAACAGAAGTTTGCGTATTATATACATGGGGGCGTAATGGTTTCGACGGGGATTCTGAGATACGGTAAGCGGGTAGAGCCGGGTAACTCTTAAACTGCCCAAACAAATTAAACGCGAACGATAAAGTCGCACTGGCCGCGTAAGCGGTGCCGCTGCCATAAGGCAGCCCGTTCCTCCCGGGAGTACCGCGGCCCGGGAATGAACGTCAGCGAGCGGTGAACGTGATTCCGGAAGGCCGTCGGCCGGAATCATGTACAAGACGGCTTACCGCACCGGCAGCCTGTATGTCGGCGGCCGGCAGGGAAGCTAAAAAGACATACTGCACCCGGAGAAAGCCGTACTGACGGATTTTCGGACAGGAGTTCGATTCTCCTCGCCTCCACCAGAAAGACCTTTAATGCGCGGTATTTGTCATATAAAACGTCCGTGGGGAATCCCCACGGACGTTTTTTATTGTAAGTATACTTTCTGTTCAATCAGGCGTTGCCGCAGCTTTTGCATGTCGCACACGGCGGGCTCGGTGCGGCTTTCGGCGCATAGCGCCGCCGCGACCCCTGCCGCCTGTCCGAGGCCCATGCAGGGCGGCATAACCCTGATGGCCCCGGCGGCGTCGCTGTCGGCCGAGATGCTCCTTCCGGCGACAAGAAGGTTTTTTATGCCGACCGGAACCAGGCACCCGTAAGGTACGCCGTAGTATTTTCCCGGCGGGATTGTGATATATTCGTTGCTAAGCGGACCGAATTTTCCGTGAACGTCGACCGAATTGGCCGCGAGCAGGATTGAGTCATCAGGAACCCTGCAATCAAGGATGTCCTCAACGGTCAGTTTGCGTATTCCTTCAATATGCCGTGTTTCCCTGATGCCGATAGTGCTGCCGCTGGCAACAAGCCTTGCGTTTTCGCAGCCCGGAACATATTTTTTCAAAAAGCGGAATATTTCATCGACCTGCCTGCGCCCGATTGTTTCGGCCCGGGTCAGGCTTTCGGAATCGGTTCCGTCAATGTCCATGATGCGCGAGGTGTTTATGCTCCATTCGTCCTCATCCACGCCGCGGAAAAGTCCTATCGAAACCCGGTCGAGCGTCCAGTCGCCGGCCTCTCTGGCCTTTGAAACCCACCAGTGCAGCGAGCGGTAATTGACCCCGTTAACCCTGCGGAATTTATCGCGGTTTTTTTCAATATCTTCGTCAATTTTCGAGCTGTCGACATTGGCAATACGGAAAAACATTGTGGCTGGCTGCATTTTCCCGTTGTTGCCCAGTTCATAGGGAACTCCGGCCGCTGCGGCCATGTCGGCATCTCCGGTGCAGTCCACATAAATTTTTGCCTCTACGGCCGAAAGGCCGTCTTTTTTATGTATGATGGCCCGGGTGATAATGTCGCCCTCGGTTTCGACATCCAAAAAGCTGGTATGGTAGAGCACCTTGACCCCCGCCTCGGCCAGAAGCTCGTCGGCCACCAGCTTGAGAGTTTCGGCCTTGAAGGGGGTGACATGGATGTGCCCGTCTGTTATATATGAGGTGAAGGCCGACGAAGTCTCGACGAGCGAGGGGTGGATTGCGCCGCCGCGCTCTACCAGCCGGTCCACAATTTCCTCGAAAAGTCCCCGTATCAGCATCAGCTCTCCGCCGCTGTCATAGCAGGTCATGAAGGGCGCGACAAGCCCGGCAGTGGCCATGCCCCCGCAAAACCCGTTTTTCTCAATCAGCATGGTTTTAGCACCGCAGCGCGCCGCGGCAATAGCTGCGCAGAGTCCGGCAGGGCCGCCGCCTGCAACCAAAACGTCGGTTTCGTACTCAACTTTGACACGACGTGAATAATCAAAATTCTTCAACATTTCTCAGCCCTCGTTGAAAATACTTGCTTTAGGAAAGCGCCCCGGTGGGCAATAGCTTTCGGTTTTTCTTTGGTCCGTAGGAAAGTATGACACTGTTTAACACTGCACGCGGGTTGCCGCAGTTTACGTCAGAATCCTATGTCAATTATACACCCAAAAAGCCAAATCATCAATGATTTTTTGTGTAAATTTTTACACTGCCCTGCTGTGCGTCAGCCTGGTACTCGTTTAAATGAGTTGAGAGCATATCCTCCGATTTCCGATGAATGTTGCGTGGCAACTTTATCCATCAGAAGTCAGGCAGATATGCTCTCACTTTATTGTATTAATCGGGAAACCCGATATT
>JAKOXM010000029.1 GCA_029781095.1 Bacteroidota bacterium | reverse complement strand
ATACCAGACTTTTCGGAACAAGCACGAAGGCCCGGACGCCTGGCCATTCGATCACAATTTTCACCTGATACTTAATATTGCGGTCGGAGGAAACTGGGGTGGAAAAATGGGTGTGGATACGACTATCTGGCCCCAACAAATGCTGGTTGACTACGTGCAGGTTTACCGGTAAGACTATACGAGATGCAACTTTTTATTATCCATGTCAGCTTTACCAATTATTCTAACATGTATAAATCCTTCGTTCTTTTTTTGCCCCTGCTTCTCGCATTTACCGCCCGTGCACAGCACAATGTCGTCCTGCTTATCGCCGACGATTTAAGTACGGATTACCTTGGTTTTTATGAAGACCACCAGGATACAGCGGCGATGCCGAATATCCGAAAATTATTGGGCAAAGGCGTTCGCTTTACCAATGCGATGTCCAACCCCGTTTGTTCCGCTACACGGGCAGGGATGCTGACGGGCAGATATAGTTTTCGGACTGGAGTAGGCGCTGTTGTGGGCGGTACGGGCGGTTCAGGGGCGCTGAATATTGACGAATTAACCATTCCGCGGCTTTTGAACATCTACAAGCCGAATGAAATCGCGAAAGCCAATATCGGGAAATGGCATCTGCATCCACCCGTTCCCGTATCCAATCTGAACAATCCCAATATCATGGGCTACGACCATTTTGCGGGTAATTTTATCGGGCAATTGCCGAGTTATTACGATTGGACAAAGGTTACGGACGGCGTTTCAGCCACAGTTACCACTTACGCGACAACGGAAACCATCAATGATGCCATCTCCTGGATAAAATCCCAGAGCCCCAAGCCGTTCTTTCTATGGCTTGCTTTCAACGCACCCCACGCACCCTATCATTTGCCGCCGGCAGGTTTGCATTCCTATGTCAATCTGAGTGGCACGCAACAGGACATCATGATGCATCCGAAACCTTATTTCAAGGCTTCGCTTGAGGCCCTGGACCACGAAATCGGGCGGCTTTTCGATTCTTTGGAGGTACACGGCCGACTGGACAGCACCGATATTATTTTCATAGGCGACAATGGCAACACCATTCAAACCGCACAAATTTCGAATACCAGCCGGGCGAAAGGCACGATTTATCAATACGGGGTACATGTGCCGTTCCTGATTTCCGGCCCCTCGGTTGTCGACCCGGGGCGGGTGAGCAATGCTTTGGTCAATACCGCCGATTTGTTTGCGACGATTCTGGAATTGTTCGGCTATACCGACTGGCAGCTTCAAATCCCGAATGACAAGCCTGTCGACAGCAAGAGCATTCTGCCTGTCCTGAAAAATCAAAGTACTGGAATCAGACCATGGGCATTCACAGAGATTTTTAAAATCACGCCTGACGCGGATGACGGCAAGGCAATGAGAAATGCCGATTATAAATTGCTCGATTTTGATGACGGGCACCAGGAATTTTACAATCTGACAACTGACCCCGGGGAGTCGGATAACCTGCTGAATGGCAATTTAAACAGTACGGAACTGTCTAACTATCTGTATTTATGCACCGAAATGACAGCGTTGGTAGGCAGCGACACTTTCTGCAGTCTCTCAACAGGTCTGGATAATGTGGCTAACGAAAAAGGATTGCCCTCTGCATTTCCGAACCCGTTCCACGCACATATTTATCTGAAACCCAAACAAGACAATGGGTATTTCGAACTGATTAATCCCTTTGGGCAGCTTGTTTTTTCGGGCACTGACATTGAAAACCAGGATTTTTCAAACCTGGCGGGCGGTTTGTATTTTTTAAAAGTCTCGTACGGCGGCATGACGACCATTAAAGTCATTAAGGAATAAATAAATTCATAATTTACACATTTACAAACTTATTGAACCAATAAATGCCATGCTTTTCCGCGAGGCCCTGAGTTCCGACATACCGCAAATACAGATCGTCCGGCATACGGTAAAAGAAAATGTACTGTCAAATCCTGCCCTTGTCACGG
>JAKOXM010000821.1 GCA_029781095.1 Bacteroidota bacterium | reverse complement strand
CCTTTGGGGTAGTGCATTTGCACGATCAAATCGGCGCCGGGCGTGAGTTTGACACCCATAAAAGGCGGTACGAGGGTCGTTTGGGCGCCGGGCACCCAGGCGCCTACCAACCGCGCGCCGTTTACGCCGGGGCCGCCGAAGTTCACGTAGCCGGGCTCGGGGGTTTGATTGTCCAGTATTTTGGCCTGCCCGGTCGTGTCTTCGTAAATCAGGATATGGTGCACCACCTCGTGGTTGCTTGGAATAGCCTCCAGACCGCGCAGGTATTCGACCTGGTTGAGACCGTTCGGGATCACAAAACAGCGGTATTCATCCTCCGTAGCCGTCACGGTATACAATGGAGTGGTCAATATATGGTCGGGCGTACCCACGTTCGAACTGCCGGAAAATACCGGCGGCGCGGGCGCCTGCGACAGGTCGCCGGGCTGGCCGTCTGTTTCGACCCATTGTTTGATCGTCTGTATTTCGGTGTCCGTCAGGCGGTTTTCGTGTGTATAGCGGCGGTAGCTCGGGTCGGGTTTCCAGGGCGGCATTTTCCGGATCTCGGTGTAATACTGGATGGAATAGCGGTTGGAAAACGCGTTGCCATAACCGACCAGGGAAAATCCGCCGATGCCGCCGTCGCGGTGGCACTTGACGCAATGGTCGTACAGGATGGGGGCGATATCCTGCGCCCAGTTAACAGCCTGGGCTTTGGATGCAAGGGGCAAAGCCGTCAGGAAGATGAAAAGGAGGGTTTTGTTCTTCATAATAATTTGATGATCAAATATTTATTAAATAGAATTTTGAAATGAAGGCGCTTCGGTGCGGGGGGCCGGATTCGTGCGTATTCGACCGTGTACGTCTTCCACTTTTTCCATACTGTCTGCCCGCAACGTACCGCAAAGCCGGTCCCAGATCGTGAAATACAGGCCGTAATTTCCGTGAAATTTTTCGTGGTGCATATTATGGTGGACTGATGAGTTGAGCCAGCGACCGACCGGGTGATCATACGTTTTTCTGGAAAACAGTTCGTACCCGAGGTGCCCGTACACGTTGAAAAGAAGCATCAAGGTAATAAAAGCCCAGAATGCGACGGGGTGCAATGGTATTGAAAACAGCAGGACCGGAATAATCCCCGCCTCCAGCAGCGATTCCACGGGGTGGAAAGCATATGCAGCCCAGGGCGAAGGGTTCACCGATTTGTGGTGCACCAGGTGGATATGATGGTACAACCCGGGCAAATGCATCAAGCGATGTATCCAGTAGAAATAGGCGTCATGGATGAACAGGGTAAGCGGGATACTGACCACGAGCCACAGCCAGCCGTATTGCCCGATATCGCTGTAAAACAGGGTGTATTGGCGAAGCGGCGTGCCGAGGCAAAGCCAGGATATCACCGCAAAAATGGCCGATGCAAGGGCCGAATAACCGATTTCGCGGAGGTAATCGGCTCGTTTCGGGAATTTCTGCTGTATTTTCCTGTACAGCCATGCGCGGCGTTTCCACGCGTAAAAGACGCTGTACGAAACGGTGCAAAAAACGACATAGCGGCCGAAAATAATAAACGGTACGATCAGCCATTGATAAGCGGAAAATTCAGTCGGGTTGAACATAACGGATACGGTTTAGCATCGTGTCAGTAATAACTTTCCAGTTTGGGGAGCAGATTTTTGGCTCGGGCAAGGCATCAAAACAGGCGTATAGTGTACTATATAACTGTTTTGGGAACGAAGCCCGGGGTGAAAAGATGCCGCCAAATGGAAAATTATTAATGACACGATGCTTAGATGGTGATGCTTGTAAAAGGTTTGAAGCCGGCTCCCGTTTTTTTTCAAAGGTAAGGGCGGGCGGTTGCGTCGGTGCATGCGCATTCAACCAGGCGTCGTTTTTTATCAACCTGCGGTGACTCCCGCCGCCGCTTGTTGAAGTAATCATGCAAAAAGTTGATGCGGTTTCGGGACGCCCGGCCGGACCTTCAATTTTGTCCCGTCAATCATTCCGAACGACAGTTCCATTACTTCAACCACCTTAACTGCACTCATTCATTATGAAAAACAATCGCAAAACCCAGACGCTCGCCATCCTCGCTTTGTTCGCCGTTCCTTTCGCATTAATCACCTCCTGCCGCAAATCGGCTGAAGAAATCGCCGCGCTGGTCAGTGAAAGCGAAGCTTCCGAAATTGTGGAAAATGCAGTGGCCGACCGCACGGCCGGCATGGCCATGCCGACCGTCGATATGGCCCGGATCATCGATGCATACCTCAATAACTGCGGTGTGCCGGGCGATACGACGATCCAGAAAAGCAACAACGGCGCATTGGCCAGCTACAATTACACGTTCGGCCTGGGATGGCTCATCACTTGCAACGGCTTTGGCATCCCGCAAAGCGCCGCCGTGGATATCACCGGCAACGGCACCTTGTCCACGGCGCACTGGGCGGGTAACGATCACGCGACCGGCAATCTCGGTTTCACGGGCCTCAGCCCGCAGGAACCTGCCTATCTCGTCAATGGTACCTACACGCTACAGGGCGATGTCACCGGCGATTTGCGCAGGATCGACCCCACCTTCAACTGCACCACGACAATCAGTCTGGACGGGCTCGGCATCTCGAAATCAAGCTACGAAATTACCGGAGGCACAGGTACCGTACAGGTCACCGGCACCAACGGACAGGGCAATACGAGCACCCTCAACGGGACGCTCACATTCAACGGCGACGGCACCGTGACGGTGACCGTGAACGGACATTCACATAACTTCCCGATATAAAGGGTTGGCATTTGGCCCTTCCGGATATTTTACCGTGAAACGCTTCGCATGGCAACATGCGGGGCGTTTTTGTTGTTTATGACCGTTTAATGATGGTTTGATATAATATCTCCCGGCAAAAAGGCATTTTTGCCTCCGGCAGAACAACGCAAACCACATCGCAAAAACGGAAAACGCCCTGTATGGAATTAACGATTCAAACCCCTGCCTTGCTTTTCCCGGCGGTATCGCTGTTACTTATCGCATACACGAACAAATTTCTGGCCATCGCCAACCTGATTCGCAAGCTCTACTCCGATTACGAACAGAAGCAACAGATCACCCTCGTGAACCAGATTCACAGCCTTCGCCGCCGTCTGATGATGATTCGCTGGATGCAGGTGTTCGGCGTAACCAGCATTTTGCTATGCGTCGTTACCATGTTCCTGGTATATGAAGGCTGGCAGATGGGTGCAAAAATATTGTTCGCCCTGAGTCTTTTATTGATGATTATTTCATTGATTATCAGTCTCATGGAATTATTTTTGTCAGCCGGAGCGCTGCGGATGCTGCTGATCGATCTGGAAAAGAAAGAAAAACAGTGAACGGGGCCCGAGCTTTACCTTTGTGTAAAAACAACCAATGCTCATGGTTACCGATCAAGCGACACTTCAACTGAAAAAAGAAATAGCGAACAGCATCTCCCACGGGTTCGGCATACTGTTCGGCATCGTCAGCATACCGATCCTGATCGTGGCCGCCGCCCGGACCGGCAACACCTCAGCCGTTGTCGGGACCGGCATCTACGGCTTCAGTTTTCTGATGGTGTACACCTTTTCCACGCTTTACCACGGATTTCAGCAGCCCGATGTAAAGCGCATAATGAAGATCATCGACCACATCAGTATCTATTTCCTGATCGCAGGCAGCTATACGCCTTTCGTTCTGCTGTTCGTATACAACACAACGGGTCTTGTTCTGCTTTCGCTGCTGTGGGTGCTAACTTTTGTCGGCGTATTCATAAAAATATATTACACAGGCAAATACGAGAAATTATCGACTGCGGTCTACGTCATGATGGGCTGGATGCTGATACCGGTAGCGAAAACGTTTTTTGCACAGCTCAGCACTCCGGTCATTGCGCTCATCATCGCCGGCGGCGTGCTGTACTCCATCGGGGTCATTTTTTATCTCTGGCGCAAATTCTTTTACCATCATGTCGTCTGGCACCTGTTTGTACTGTCGGCGAGCATTTGTCACTATGCGGCGATACTGATCGCCGTTTCGTAGGATTCGCAGCATTTTTTTCGGGTAACTTGGCTAAATAAAAAACCTGTCGTATCTTTGCGCCAGATTTCTGATGATTATCGCAAGAGGGAACCGGTGGTTCCCTCTTTTGTTTGTACGGCGCAAACCGGGCGCCGGAAATCCGGGGCACATCATTCCCGGATATTTTTCCGGGTTTTTCTGAACTATGGAATTAACCGAACGAATCGCCCAGCTGCTGGATGAAAAATACGCGACCGACGAGGTGTTCGCCGATTGCTTTACCGTGGAAATCGAGTTGAAACCCGGTCAGAAGTTATACGTATTTGCAGACAGCGATTCCGGAATGACCTTTGAAAAATGCCAGAAGATCAGCCGGTTTCTGGAGTCTCATCTCGATACCAACGGCTGGCTGGGTGAAAAATACGTACTCGAAGTGAGCAGCCCCGGTCTTGGAAGACCCCTCAAATTTCTGCGGCAATACCTCAAGAACCTGGGCAGAAATGTGGAAGTGACGCGCAAGGATAAAACCCGGATAGCGGGTTTGCTCAAGGCCGCAGATGAGACACAGGTAATTGTCAGTCAGAAAGTGATCGAACGGGAAGGAAAAAAGAAGAAAGAAGTGGAAATAGAAACCGCCATCCCTTTTGAGCAATTGGAAAAAACAATAGTGAAACCCGCTTTTTAAAAACTTCGGCAGGCAACGGACAGCGGATGACAACCGGCCATTTTTCCCTCACCGGAAAACCCGAAACCCGTTAACCCGAAACCCGTTAACCCGAAACCCGTTAACCCGAAACCCGTCAACCCGAAACCCGTTAACCCGAAACCCGCTAACCCGAAACCCGTTAACCCGAAACCCGTCAACCCGAAACCCGTTAACCCGAAACCCGTCAACCCGAAACCCGTTAACCCGAATTCTACATTCTGCAACAAACAATCAACAATGGTCAATTTAGTAGATGTTTTCTCCGACTTTAAAACCGGGAAAAATATAGACCGTCCTACGATGGTACGCGTGCTGGAAGACGTTTTTCGCACGCTGATCAAGAAAAAGTACGGCTCCGATGAAAACTTTGACGTTATCGTCAACACAACCACCGGTGACCTCGAGATCTGGCGCGTTCGCGAGGTGGTGACCGATGGAGAGGTGACCGACGAGCGCGCGCAGGTGAGCGTAACCGAAGCGCACCTCATAGACGAGGGCCTCGACGTCGGCGATGAATGCTACGAACAGCTCGTGATCGATGACTTCGGTCGCCGCGCCATCATGGCCGCCCGCCAAACGCTTGTGTCGCGTATCATGGAACTCGAAAAAGACGAGATATTCCGCAAATACTCGGAGCGCGTGGGCGAAGTGGTGACCGGCGAGGTCAACCAGATCATGAAAAAAGAGATCCTGGTGCTCGACGACGATACGGGTCACGAGATCACCCTTCCGCGCATGGAAATGATCAAAGGCGATTACTACCGCAAAGGCGACGTGGTGAAAGGCATCATCAAAAAAGTGGAAATGAACAACAATACACCGTTCATTATGCTCAGCCGTACCGACCCCGCGTTCTTGTCAAAACTGCTCGAAGCAGAGGTGCCGGAGATCGAAGACGGTGTTATCGAGATCAAAAACGTGGTACGCCTACCCGGAGAACGCGCCAAAGTCGCCGTGGAAAGCCACGACGAGCGCATCGACCCGGTGGGCGCCTGCGTCGGTATGAAAGGCAGCCGCATTCACGGCATCGTCCGCGAACTGCGCAACGAGAACATCGATATCATCAACTATACCAACAATATTCCCCTGTTTATCCAGCGCAGCCTGACACCGGCCAAGATCAGCAACATCGAACTAGACCACGAGCGCAAGCGCGCCGCTGTCTACCTCGACGCCGATCAGGTGAGCCTTGCCATCGGCAAAGCTGGCAGCAACATCAAACTGGCCACCAAACTCACGGGCTATGAAATTGATGTGTACCGTAACCAGGCCGAATATGAAATCGACGACGTCGATCTGGAGGAATTCAGCGACGCTATCGAACCCTGGGTGATCGAGGCCTTCAAGAACATCGGCTGCGACACCGCACGGCAGGTTCTCGAACTGAGCGCAGAGGAACTCCTGCGCCGCACGGACCTCGAAGAAGAGACCGTCCGCGACGTACTTCGCATCCTCGCAGACGAGTTTGAAGAGGAAAAATAACAAGCGTTCAAAATATATTCACAACGGGTGGGGCAGGCTCTATGGTTTTCCCCACCGTTTTTTATTGTACCTTTGCAGCGCCTCCGGCATTTTTGATTAACAATATCGTTCAACCATAAATTCGACAGCCTTCTAAACGGTAGTAATTAGCGGAAAAACCGCGTTTTCAACAAAAAATTCAACATTTTTCGAGTAAGCGAATAAATCCTGCTCATTTTCAGACAGCAGTATTGCGTCCTTTCGATTTCGCCTACTCACTCATTAAAGCAGGAAAAACCACTGCATGGCTCTAAAATTAATTAAGGTAGCAAAGGAATTTAACGTCGGACTGCACACGATCGTCGAGACGCTGCATGGCAAAGGCTTCACGGGGGTGGAGGAAAAGCCTATGGCGGATATTACCGACGATATGCTTGCGGTGCTCCAGAAGGAGTTCCAGAAAGACCTTGCTATCAAACAGGAGGCGGATAAACTGGCCCGCCCCATGCTTAAAAAAGATCCCGTTGCCGGCGGCGGCCACACGCATACTACCGTAACAACACCTGAACACCCAGCCGCTCCTTCCCGCCCTACTCTGCTTCCTCCCCGCGAAGAAGCAGAAAAACCCGCTCCGCCAAAAGAAGAGCCGAAGACGGAAGAACCGGAACCGATCAAACGCGAACGCCCTGCGCTCCGCGTAATCGGAAAAATAGACCTCGATGCGCCCAAAAAGGCGCCTGCTCCTGTCGAAAAACCGAAACCGGAACCGCCGAAACCGGAACCACCCAAAGTGGAAGAACCCGCTCCGGTGGCCGTACCCTCGGCGGAAAACGTAACAGTTCAAGAGAAAGAACCGCCGCCGCCGCCAAAAGAAAGCAAAGAACCGCAACCGGCAGCCGAGGAGCCTGCACCGGCAGAAGCCGAGCAGCCCCAGGACCAGGAATTCTTTCGCGCCGATTCGCCTACATTGCGCGGACTCAAGATTCTCGGTCGCATCAACCTCGAAACCGAGAAGAAGCCCGAAGAGGATAAATCGAACCAGCAACGCGGTGGAAACCGCGATAACAGAGGCGGCCAGGGCGGCTCCGGCCGGCCCGATCGCGGCAACCGGCGCGACGACCGTTCCGGACAGGGCGGCAACCGCAACCAGCCCGCCCAGCAGGGTGGCGCCAATCGCACGGGAGGTCCCGGCGGCGCCAATAACCCGCAATCAGCAGCGAACGACGCCAACAAACGCAAACGCAAACGCAAAAAGGTCCAGACGCCGATCACGGCGGCTTCGCTGCAGGCAACCCTCAGCGGAAATCAGGGCGATAACAAAGGCCGCGGCCGTCGCGACGAACCCAAAGAGGTTTCGCAAAAAGAGATTGAAGATCAAATCCGCCAGACAATGGCGCGTATCGGTGCGGGCGCCAGCCGCAAACGCCAGAAAATCCGCCGCGACAAACGCGATGTGATGCGCGAACGGGCCGAACAGGCCGAAATCGCCCGGAGCGAAGGCGACAAGACACTACAGGTGACGGAATTTATTTCCGTTTCCGACCTCGCGTCGCTGATGAATGTGAAACCGGCCGATGTCATCAAAACATGTATGAGCCTCGGCATCTTCGTTTCGATCAACCAGCGCCTCGATGCAGAAATTATCGAGGTGGTAGCCGGAGAATTCGGATATGAAGTGCAGTTTATCAGCGCCGAAGAACAGGTGGAGGTCGTGGAAGAAGAGGTCGATGATCCGAAAGACCTGCTGCCGCGCCAGCCGATCGTGACCGTTATGGGCCACGTTGACCACGGTAAAACATCTTTGCTCGACTACATCCGGAATGCCAATGTAGTGGAAGGCGAAGCGGGCGGTATCACACAACACATCGGCGCCTATGAAGTGAAAGTCGGTGACGGACAGGAAATTACGTTCCTGGATACACCCGGCCACGAAGCGTTTACTGCCATGCGTGCTCGCGGCGCCAAGGTGACGGATATCGCTATTATCGTTATCTCGGCCGACGACAGCATCATGCCGCAAACCCGGGAGGCTATCAGCCACGCACAGGCTGCGGGCGTACCTATTGTGTTCGCGATCAATAAAATAGACAAGGCAGGCGCCGACCCGGATCGCATCAAAAACGAACTGGCCCAAATGAATTTCCTCGTAGAGGAATGGGGCGGCAAATACCAGAGCCAGGACATATCGGCCAAAAAAGGCACCAACGTGGACAAACTCCTCGAAAAAGTGCTGCTCGAAGCCGAATTGCTCGACCTGAAAGCCAATCCGCACAAACGCGCACTTGGTACGGTACTGGAGGCCTCGCTCGACAAAGGCCGCGGCTACGTCACCAAAATTCTCATCGAAAACGGTACCCTCCGCGACAGCGATCCCATTATCGCCGGCGAATATTCGGGCAAGGTGAAAGCCATGTTCAACGAATACGGCAAAAAGATCAAAGAGGCAGGGCCGGCTACTCCGGTGCTCGTGCTGGGCTTGCCCGGAGCGCCGCAGGCAGGTGAAAAAATCAAGGTGACCGCCACGGAAGCCGAAGCCAAGGAGATTGCATCCAAACGCGCCCAGATCATCCGCGAACAGGCTACGCGCTCGTCCAAACGGATCAGTCTCGAAGAGATCGGTCGCAGGCTCGCCCTGGGCAACTTTAAGGAACTCAACCTCATCGTCAAAGGCGACGTGGATGGTTCTATCGAGGCCCTCAGCGACTCGCTTATCAAACTGTCGATCGACAAGGTGCAGGTCAACGTCATCCACAAGGCCGTCGGCCAGATTGTGGACAGCGACGTCATGCTTGCTTCCGCTTCGGATGCCATCATCATCGGCTTCCAGGTGCGCCCGTCGCTCACGGCACGCAAACTCGCCGAAAAGGAAGGCGTGGAGATCAAACTCTACTCCATCATCTACGAGGCCATCGAAGAGGTGAAAGCCGCTATCGAGGGTATGCTTGAGCCGACCAAGGAAGAGGAAATCGTCGGTCAGGTGGAAGTCCGCGAGGTGTACAAGATATCGAAGATCGGTACCGTGGCAGGCTGCTACGTACAGGAAGGCAAGATCAGCCGCAACCACTACATTCGCCTCATCCGCGACGGTATCGTGGTGTATCCGGTCAACCCCGGCCAGAACGCCGAAATATCTTCGCTCAAGCGCTTCAAGGAAGACCAGAAAGAAGTCAAGGCCGGCCTCGAATGCGGTATTACGATCAAAAACTTCAACGACATCAAAGTCGGCGACGTGATTGAAGCGTACGTGATCAATGAGGTGAAGGCGACGTATAATTAAAAGGATACGGGTTTAAGGGGGTTGACGGGTTTCGGGTTGACGGGTTTCGGGTTTCGGGTTGGCGAGATTCCGGTAAAAATGCTTTCGTTTCGGGATATTCCCGGGCGAAGGCATTTTTTTAT
>JAKOXM010000774.1 GCA_029781095.1 Bacteroidota bacterium | reverse complement strand
CTGCGCATTTTCCTCGAGCACGACACGGCCGAGGTCTTTCTTCTGCATTTTATCATCTAGCGTGAATACGTCGGAGAAATAATCCGAAAAACCCAGCATGCTGACCTGCAGGCGATATTGGCCCGGCGCAATTCCATCGAATGAATAGCTGCCCTCCATCGAACTGAGCTGGCCTTTTACGAGGGTGGAATCCGTTCCGTTGAGAATCAGCACCGAGGCGGCGGGGCATGGTTTGCCGGAGGCATCGGCAATGGTGCCGAAAAGTTGTGTCTGGCCCTGGGCGATCTGGAATGAAAACAAGATCAGGATACCCAGCCGGGATACTGTTGCGAGTGTTTTTGTCATCATAAAGTCGGAGTGGGGTGACTAGCCCGTTTTCATAAAGGAGCGAAAATGTACAGGAATGTTGCACCAGTCATGCCCATCAGCAGAAAAAAGGCCCTGACCAGTCAATTATTTTCGACAAGGGAAATCCTGCTCGGGCGACTTATAACAACGCGGCTCCAAACACGCCGGCACTGTCGCCGAGTTCGGGTTTCAGAAAAACGGTATCGATACGGGGGTTGAACAGGTGCTTTTTCGCTTCCGCCACGCCGTCGGTGTACAGCCGGTCGATATTGCCGACACCGCCGCCAAGCACGATTGCATCGGGATCCATAATGTTGATTACGACGGCTATCGCTTTCCCGAAAAACTGGATGAGTCGATCCATGGTTTGAACGGCTGCCTTGTCTTCGCCCGATTCCGCTTTGTCGGCGATGTCGCGCAGGGGCAGATGGCGCAGAGTCAGGCCTTCATAATATTTTTCGAGAGCGGGCCCTGAAAAAACCGTTTCCACACAACCGACCTTTCCGCAATAGCAAAGACCGCCGCTTTCATCGAGGAAATTATGCCCCCACTCACCCGCGATACCCTGCCTGCCGTTCATAACCTTACCGTGTATCACCCAGCCGCCGCCGACGCCGGTGCCAAGTATGACACCGAAAACGGCTTCGGCGTTGGGCAATATTTTCGGTACGCCTCCCAGCACCGCTTCGGCTACGGCGAAGCAGTTGGCATCGTTGGCGAGGCGGACCGGAAACCCAAGTTTTTTCTCCAGATCCACGTTGAAAGGCCTGCCGTTCAGGGCCGTGGTGTTGGCATTTTTGATGAAGCCGGTTTGCGGATCCAGCGTGCCGGGGTGCCCGATTCCGACGTACACCGGTCGCATGCCCGATTCACGGGAAAGCATGTCGATCAAAGCAGCAACCTGACCGATGATATGGTCATAGCCTTTGTGGGCTTCCGTCGGGATGCGCATGCGATGTAAAACTTCCGGTTGGGAACGGCTTTTCAGGATAACGCCTTCTATTTTGGTGCCGCCAAGATCTATTCCCCAAAGGACTTGTTCATTGTCCATAAGTACTCAAGCAATTTTTTGACTGTTTGAAAATCAGCCCAAAATAGCGGTCTTATTTCCAGAGATGGATATAAAGAGCCCGAAAACTGCTCCGGACGCCCTGGTCGCGAAAAAAATAGCCGTCTTTGCCGGCCGGGGACCTAATTTCGCGGCGAAACAGAAAAAATAAAGCCATGGCACTTTCTGAAAAATATGATGCTTCCAATGCTCCCAAGCCCGTCGGTCTTTACCCGCACGCCCGAAGGGCAGGAAATCTGCTTTTTCTCTCGGGTATAGGCCCGCGCGACCCGGAAACAGACGGAGTGCCGGGGCTTATGCGCAGTCAGACCGGAAATTATACGGAATTTGATTTCGAAGCGCAGGTGCACTCCGTATTCCGCAACGTACGCTCGGTGCTGGAAGCCAGCGGCGCCCGCTGGGAGGACCTTGTAGATGTAACGGTTTTTTTGGTCAATATGGAAAGGGATTTTCACAAGTTCAACCAGCTGTATGCCGGGTACTTTAAAGACAACCAGCCCTGCCGCACAACTGTCGGCATCGACAGGCTTCCGACGCCGATTGCCATCGAACTGAAGTGTATTGCGGTAGTTGGAAGCGGGCAGTAGCAGCATTCGCCGCTACTGCCCGCGGCTACTTTTCTACGGCGTATCGAACATATCGTAGTACATCTTCAGGGTGGAGTCGGTCTCTTTTTCCTTGATCTCTTTGATCACTTTTTGGAGGGCTTCCACTCTGGCCGTGTCGCCTTTTTCGCGGAAATAATTGCGAATGTCGGCAATGGCTTTGGTTGCGGCAAAACGGCGGAATTGACTGGTTTGCAGATTGAAGGAAACGCCTTTCAGATTCTCCACGCCGCCGTCGATCAGTGCTGAGTCGCCGAGACCGGTGAGGAATTTCTGATAATTGTCAAAGAACGAGAAGGCTGCCATGTAATCGACCTTGCCCATCCGTTTTTCAAAAAACGGAAGATCGGCGCGGTCGGGATTTTGGGCATACAGTTCGGCCAGCGTGGCGGAAAGTGCGTCGCTGTCGTCGTCCTGCAGGCTTTTTGAAGCGGCTACTGCTGCGGCTGGGTCCAGTTTGGTAAGCGCGCCGAGGGCTGCGCCTACTACGCTGTACGCCTGATCGGCGCCGAGGCCTTTCTGAATGATTGGCACGTATTGTTTGTCATTGGTATCGCCCAGCAACCCGATGGCTTTTGCACGAACGGAGGGCTCGGGGTCGCTTTCCGCGATTTTCACGATGGCAGCCAGTGCTGCCGGGTCTGCGGCATCGGCCCGGTTGAGTGCCTTTTGGCGGATTGCCCAGAATTTGTCCTGCAACGCATCGATCATCACCTGCTTGGCAAGTTCGCTCTTTTCTTTTTTCAGACCATCAAGCGCTTCATAGCGATCGCGGAAAAGCGGCGCATTGCGATACATGAACGCCCATTCTTCGGGCGTATGATCATCATTCTTGACGCAAAGCAGCGTTTTGTCCGCATCCACATTGACGAGCGCCGGCTTGGCGGGCACGTCGAATGTGAAGGTCTGACTGCGTTTGGTGACGCGAATTTTTTCTTTTCTGACTTTTCCCGATGCGTCGTAGATGTCGACCGAAAGCGGAAGATCGAATACGTGGGCTACGTTTTCGCCGGTCTGTTTTTGGGTAATCGTCACGGTTTGCCTGTGCGCAGCCTCGTCCCAGCCGTATGTGATGTCCAGATCGGGGTGACCGGCGCCGAAAAACCATTGGTTGAAAAACCAGTTCAGGTCTTGTCCGGTCACGTCTTCGAATGCCAGACGGAGTT
>JAKOXM010000773.1 GCA_029781095.1 Bacteroidota bacterium | reverse complement strand
CCGGCAGTTTACCCACCTGAAGAATATTGGCGAGGTCTTTTGCTTCATCGATCGTGAAACCACCTGAAATGGAGGAGTTGCCGCCTGTAATCGGGTTGATTACGTATGGCGCACTTACTACTTCGCCGTCGAGTACGATGGCAATTTCACGGTTCCCGTTGTTGACTGCCTTGGTCGTCATGTCCGCCCATATGCGGGCGCCTTCGTTGTTCATGCTAAGGCTGACGCTGATCTCGCCTTTCGGGTCGGGCTGCGCACTGGCATTTGTAACGACCGAACCATCGAGCGGGGCTACGTCCTGATTGCCTACTTTCTTGATACCGAACAGTTTGTATTTTCCTGCAGTGCCGCTTGGCGTCTTGCCTTTGTCTTCATCGGGTTTGAAACTCCAGTGAAATTCAAGGTCGGCAGGGAAGAGTTGTTTGATCTCCGGACGGTTCAGGTATTTCGTAACGAGGGGAATTTTATTCTTGTCTGCGTAGCCGAGGATCGGGCCGGTGCTGTTGCTTCCCAAAAGAATATTGGAGAGCAGCGGGCCTTTGTCCACCTGCGGGTTTTGGTCCGCCGGCACGTCCGTGATGCGCATTTCCTTCTCTTTTGTGGAGTCGGGTTTGCCGTCGGCCCCGGTCGGGTAAACATAGGAAGTATCCTTCCGCATTTGCGGTTTGGCTTCCGTTGAATCACCCGAAAGCAGGGCTCTCAGACGAAGGTCGGCATCGACGAAACGCTGGTTCAGGTTGTCGTCCGTCATGCGGTACGTGTCCCAGAATTCGAGTTTTGCCGAACGCTGAAGCATGTTCTCGGCGCGCTCGGGGTTGTCGATACCCGGCAGTTCCACAAGGATCAGGTCGCGGCCCGCGTCGAGGCTGACGTTGGGCTGTACGACACCGAGTTTGTCGATACGTTGTTTGATACGTTTGTACGTTTCATCTACCGTGCTGTTGGCGAGTGTGCGTATCGTACGCAGCACGTCGGCATCCGGGGAGTTGAAATTGATATCTTTTTTCAGCGATTCATTGCGGGCAAACACGGTAGCCAGGGGCTTGCCGCCGCTGGTTTCTTTCCATGCCTGCGCAAAAAGCGTGATATAGTCGCCCTGCTCGGTTTTTTGCGATTCCGATGCCTTGTCGAGCGCCTGGGTAAAGGCCGGATCGGTATTGCCCTGGGCAAGACTTTTCAGAAAGTCGCGCAAATCAACCTGCAAAAGCACGCTCATGCCGCCCTTCAGGTCGAGACCCATAGCCAACTGGCTCTTTTTCAGGTCGGCATAGGTGAATTTTTTAATGAATGGAATGCTGAAAACCGTCTCGCTGGACAAGGAGTCGAGGTATTCTGCATAACAACTCCGCCACGTCGTGTTCGGGGTTTTTGAACACTCATCGGCATATCGCTTTGCATCGCTTTCAATCCTGTTGGTTGGAATGGTGAGCGAAAACTGGTACAGACACACTAAGGTCAGCGCAATAAGGAAAAATCGGACAACGCCTTTGCCTTGCATACTTCAAATAGAGTAAATTGAACGAAAAAATGTTTTTGTATAAAGAGGATGAAGCACACCTGTTGTGCACCCTCCCGGAAAAAGTGCGCAAATATAGAGAGATTGAAGGAATCAAAGCGGTTTTGGAAAAAATCGTTTGTTCTTATCAGGGTGAATGGACGATTTTTCCGCCAGATCGCCAGTTTTTACCCTTCAATTCGTACAAATATACCCCGGGCGGTATACTTCGCATGTCGATTTGGGCTTTTGTTCCGGAAAAACCGGTTTGCTGCATCAATCTTCCTTGCAGGTCGAACACTTTCAGGTATGTTTCTCCCGGGTTGTTATTTGAAAGCGCGATCTCTGCAATATCTCTTGCCGGGTTTGGAAATACCTGTACGACAGGCTCTTGTGTCGGTTCGTGACTGGCAGACACCGGTAAATAGTGCGCTGAAAACATGCCCAGCCCATGCGTAGCGGCCACCACCAGGCCATCGGAGGGGCGCACTTCCACGTCGGTTATGACCGTGTTCCCGATCAGGCCGGGGGCTTCAAGTATCCATTGCGTGCCTGGCTGGGTGTTCGAATGAAGGGTGAGGGTGTCGGCGCTGTACAATCCGGTGCTGGTTCCGCAGAAATATTTTCGCGTACCGTCCGGAAACGGCAGAATACTGACCCAGCGGATAGAAGGAGCAATGCCTGTGCCGCCGACCGTTGCCTCCAGGTTACCACCGACCTTTATCCAGTTTTGACCGGCATTTTCACTCAAAAAAAGACTGTAAACGCCGTAATTGGAATATGCGAGGATAACGCGGTCGGCATTGTCGGGATCGATGGCAATGCAGGTCACGTATGCCGTCGAGGAAGCAATAGGGGAGGGCAGCAAATTTAGTGCTGGCGTCCCTGTATTGGCATTATCGATTCGATATATTTTGTTGCGACTTGTGCCGAGATATACGCGGTGCATCGGATTGGTTTCCGACACGGCAATGGCAGAAAAAGAGTTACTTCCGTTGGTGTCATTAAAAGGTGTCAGCGTATCCGGAAACAGGGTCCAGTTTGTAGCAATGCTGTCCCATTCGTTGTTCAGCGGAATGGCCCCGACATTATCCTGTCTGTAAAGGCGGTCGCCCGCCGGCAGATACAGTATGTTCTCATCATTGGGATCGAGTGCCAAGGGGTTGATAAACAGGTAATCCCGTTTTACCCTGCCTATCGGGTCAAAGCGCTGGAAAGCCGTCACATTGCCTTGCGGGCTGATGTTGCATTTCACTACGCGCCCCTGCTGGATCGATAACACATAAAACGCCTTATTCGGTGCAATAGCCCCGAAAGCGCCGTCCCCGTTGACGGTTTGTTTCCAGACGGCAGTGGGGTCGTCGCTGTTGACAAAGAAATTTCCGTTGTCCTGAAGCCCGCCGATGATCGTATTATCGCCGGCTTCATTTTTGTCTATGATGGCTGTATAAAATTGGGCGGTCTGGTAACCGCGGTTGAGCGGCGTCCAGCTTACGTTGGCTGCATTACAATTTTCCGTACGGTGCAGTCCGCCGTCACTTGCAGTGATCATCACGTTGGGATCGGAAGGCAGAAACCGCATTTCATGCTGGTCGGGATGGTGGTTCGGGTACAGTTCGAAATATGGAAGGTATGTGCCGGGCTTGTAGCCGCCGATGTGTGTGGTGTTATCCGGAGTTGTAAATCCGTCCGTAGAGCGATATATATTGGTGCCGCCTACAAATACGTTGTTGGTACCGGGTTGCACTTTTACGACGAGGTCGTAGCCGCCCTGCGCTCCGAAATGATCGAATTCGGTGCCCATATCAGGCAGGTTTTGGGAACGGTCCTCCCATTGACCGCCGGTGCTGCTGCCGTTGCCACTTAAATAGGTGTATTTCCAAAGGCTTGTCCAGTCATCGGTTTCAATAAATTGCGTGTAATGCCCTGCTCCGGGCGTCGTGCCCAGAAAATACACCTCGTTTTCGTTATTAGGATTGATACCGATCACAATGCGGTCGTATTGAGCGGGGAAACCGGCAGGTGTGATATCTACCCAGGTCGTACCGTTGGTGCTGCGCCAGATGCCTTTTTTTGCGCCTTTGCTGCTGAAGGTGGCGTATAAAACGCCCGTCGATGTAATGGCGATGTCTGTGTAATATGAAAAAGGCTGCACGTTGATGCCTCCGAGAACTGTGCTCCAGCTGGTACCACCGTTGATGCTGCGCCAGATTGTACTATATGTGGCCGCATAAACGATGTCTTGTGCTGCGACGGGATCAGTGACAACACGCCAACCGCCCTGCCAGACGTTGGTAAAAGCGCCTTCATCGCCGTTGTCTGTGGCGCCCAGCGGCGCCCAGGTGTTTCCATTGTCTGTACTTTTGAACATGCCGTCGCCCAGGTAAAAGCCGGAGCCGTCGTTTCCGCCTCCACTCGCCGAGGTGCCGGTGAATTCGCCTGAAAGATAATACCACGTGTTCGTATGGCCTGTACGCGTGTCCTGTGCAATGCTGATGCAGCCGGGGTGCGCGTCGAGTGGCGTTTTGCGCGACCAGGACTGTCCGCCGTCTTCACTCAGCCACAATCCGCCGGAAACGCCGCCGGCCAGTATGCGATTTTCATTTGTAACATCAATTGCGAGGGCGCGGGTCCGTCCACCGACATTCCAGGGGCCGCGCGTGGTCCAGTCGGGCGCCGAACGCTCGTAAACGGCTTTGGGCAGATTTGCTGCAAATTGCCGTTCGAGAAACTCGATGCCTTCCGGGATTTTCCCCGTTGCCGGATCTGCGAGCCGCATCAGATCCCATTCTGCCCGCAATTCCGGGTTTTCTTCCTGCCCTCCTGATGGTATCGTGAGCCCTTCAGAACCTGTATTATCCTTGTTTTTCAGGAGAAACAGGCCGCAAGCGGCAAAAATCAAGGCAGCGAATACGGGTAAAACTTTTTTCATATCCAGTTCATTTTGGGTCGAAAGATAAAATGCCGGGATGTTTTAATGCAGGCTAAGTGAAAAATTGCCGGATACAAGCGCCAAATAAATGATTTACGCAACATTTTCGAACCGCCCCAAACGCGTAAATTTGCACATATTGCAGCATGTCGTTCGAAGGAAAGAACAAAATCACAGATTAGATGTTGTAATGCTAAATATTAAAACACATATATTATGTCCATACACATCACGTCGAAAGAACAGCAAGGTTACGGAGCCTTCAACGGCGGCGAAATCGTTGAAAACAAACCGATTGGTTTTCCACAGGACCACTCTGCCATCCGGCCATATTCCAATTTGTTTTACTGGGCGCACGCCAGGGCTGTAACGGAAAGCACTATTGGTTTGCACCCGCACCAGGGTTTCGAGATATGTTCGTTTGTGCTGGCGGGTGAAATTCGACATTATGATACCAAACTCAGGGAATGGCGCCCGCTCAAGGCCGGCGATGTCCAGATCATCCGCGCAGGCAACGGCATCAGCCACTCGGAATGGATGGGAAAAGACGGTGAAATGTTTCAGATATGGTTTGACCCGGATTTGACCAAAACGCTGGACAAGCCCGCGAGTTACGACGATTACCGGGCCTCCGAATTTCCTCAAAAAACAGAAAACGGTACGACGGTGAAGACGATTGTCGGCGCCGGCAGCCCGTTTCAAATGGACACGCCCGGCGTGGAAGTGTTTCAGATCGAATTGACATCCGGCAAATACTCCCTGCCGGCCGATACCGGAAAAATATATTCTGCATATGTATTGAACGGCGAAGTGTCTTTCAATGGCGAAGCGGCAAAACAGTCTGATTTTGTGCAGATTACCGATCAAACAGACATCGATCTGGAGTCGCAGGACGGAGCAAAGGTGTTTATCATTGCTTCGCCGGTACATCCCGGATACCGTACGTACGGTCAATTGAGAAGGGTAGGGGCCTGATCAGGAGCCCGTCCGGACATAATTTCGCACCCCCGCCATGCGGCCCCAGGCCAAAGGCGGGGGTGCGGTCGTTACAGGCCGGCCCACCATGCAGGTTTCCAACACATTTCCAACGGATTTCCATGGAATTGATATCGTACAGGGCCACATTTGCCCGTGATTTGATCTGTGTCAGATCATAAAACCGTTGATCCGAAAAAACTCGCTCCAAATGATAACCCTTCGCAATCGCGACGACATTGTATCACTGCTTGGTGACAGACGTGCGCTTCACTCCTGGTCGCCCGTTGAATTACAACTGGATTTTCTTTCCGACGATATTGTTCAATCAAAAATGGAGGCCCAGATCAATGCCTGGAAATCCGAATGCGGCTGCTCTCTCGGCGCTATGACGCTATGGGGAGGCATCGCGCTCCTCATAGCCTGGAGTATTTATGCCGGTTTCCCGATCCCGGGCGGACTATTGGCAAAGTTGGCCGGCACAATGGTCTGGTTGCTGGCATTTGCCGTTGCGGGAAAACTTGCGGGAATTGCCATAGCAAGACGCAAGATGCGAAACAGGCTTCGTCAATTACTCATTCAAAAATATTAAGACCTGCAACATCCTTTCACCAAAAAATTCCAAAAAACAATGGCTGGAACATGGCACAAACTGCCCACATTATGTGCGCAGAAACTTACAGAGGGCATTTGGCAATGCCGAAACTGGGCAGACAGGGGTTATCTTTCCTGCGACCGCTGGGCCGATGAAGGCTCCTGGCAATGCGACCGCTGGGCCGATGAAGGCTCCTGGGAATGTTCACAATGGGCCGATCATGGCCACTCCGCGTGCTCCAATTGGGGTACGGAATGGCATAGCCGCTGCTGCGACTGGTGGCCGTGTTCATGGTTTTGCGATGCCCTGGTATGGATCGCCGAACAGGTTTGTCACGCGTGGTACTGGGTAGCCAACTGGGTCTGCCAGGCCTGGTTCTGGTTGGCCCGCTGGGTCTGCAAAGCCTGGTTCTGGTTGGCTCGCTGGGTCTGCAAAGCCTGGTTCTGGGTCACGCAATGGGTCTGCCTTGCCTGGCAATACATTTCCCGTGTTTTTTGCCTGAGCAACTTCAACGGCGGTACGATGTTTTTGCTCACCGACGGCACTGTCATGCTCAATGAGAATGTTGGCAACGATGGCACAAGGCGCTGGTGGAAGCTGACTCCCGATGAAAACGGAAACTATTTCAACGGCCAGTGGAGCCGCCTGGCGGACAGTATCAATTCCCACAGATATTACGCTTCTTCCGTCCTCGCCGACGGTCGCGTGATCGTTTGCGGAGGCGAGTACAGCGATGCCTCGCCTGTTGTACAGGACGAAACGGCTGTTTCCGAAATATACGACCCTGTTGCCAATTCGTGGAGCAGCATTACTCCGCCGGCAGGCTGGACCCAAATCGGCGACGGCGCCTGCACGGTGCTTGCCGACGGGCGCTTCCTGCTCGGCAATGCCATCAACAATTTAACCTCGGTATGGGATCCTGCCACCGGAACATGGTCTCCTTCCGTTGGCAAAAATGACAATACCTCCGAGGAGTCATGGGTATTGCTACCCGATGGCAGTGTGCTTGCACCCGAGTGTCAGGGCGCTCCGGCTTCCGAAAAGTATATACCGGGCGCAGTGGGTACTGCCGGCAGCTGGCAAGTCGACAGCAATGTACCGGTCAACCTGGTAGAAACATCTTCTCTGGAAATCGGGCCGGGAATTTTGCTCAATGACGGGCGTGCGTTCTTTGTCGGAGCCACCAACCAGACGGCGCTATATACGCCACCGGCTATCAGGACCAATAACGGCACCTGGAATGCAGGCCCTGTGTTCCCGAATATCAACCGTCAAACACTCGGCATTAAAGATGGTCCCGGGTGTTTAATGCCCTCCGGCAATGTTCTGCTGGGCGCAGCGCCGGTAGACGGTAAAGTGAATAGTTTCCTTTCTCCCACTTACTTCTTCGAGTTCGACGGCACGAACCTGAACCGCACGACGGATCCGCCAACAAGTGACACACCCGTATTTATGGGACGCATGCTGCTTATTCCCACGGGCGAAGTTTTGTTTGCGCGGGAAGATTCAGCGGATGTATACGGTTACCGGGAGGAAAATGCCAGAATCCAGGGAAGCTGGAGACCCGTCGTAACGCAATGCCCGCAAGGGATTCAGCGCGGAACAACGATCGTACTGGAAGGGCGGCAGTTTAACGGACTTTCCCAGGCGGTCGGTTACGGCGACGACGCCTGGTCGCCCACCAATTATCCGCTCGTTCGTATTGTCAACCGCGCCACGGGCCATGTGCGTTATTGCCGCACGCATGATCATATGACTACGGACGCGGCCGGAAACACAGTCACATCGATGGGCGTTGCCACCGGGGCTGCGCTTATCCAGACAAGGGTAGATATTCCGGCCGATATCGAGATTGGCGATTCGTTGTTGTTCGTGGTAGCCAATGCGATAGAATCGGAGCCTTGCAATGTTGTTATTTTTGACGAGCGCAAAAGGCCGGAAGGCGCCTGAGAGCACCTGTCGTGACAATTTATTGATAAGAACACGGGTTTCCGGGCGGGTTAACTGTCCTAAAACCCGTGTTCTGTTTCATCCTGTGTCGGGAGGATAATGACAAAATGCCGATTCCGGCAACTTCACATGGTCACAACCCCATCGCTTTCATAAATTCTTCACTTCCGGGTTTCACGTTGGAAGCAAAGAAATGTGTGAGCGTACCGTTTTCGTCGATAACGTATTTGCAAAAATTCCAGGTGGGTTCCTGGCTGTTCCAGCCGTTCTGGGCCGGGTCGGTGAGCCACTGATAAACCGGTGATTTCCCGGAACCTTTCACCGAAACCTTTTCAAACATGGGGAAGGTTACGCCATAGTTTTTCTGGCAAAAGCCTTTAATCTGTTCGGCCGAGCCGGGCTCCTGCCCGCCGAAGTCGTTGCAGGGGAAACCAAGCACCACCACATGGTCTTTGTTTTCTTCATAAAATTCCTGCCAGTCGGCGTATTGCGGGGTATATCCGCATTCCGATGCGGTATTCAGGACGATGATTATTTTGCCGCGGTACTGCTCGAGCGAAACGGGTTTTCCGTCCAGCGTGTTCACGGTATGGGAGAAAAACGAGGTCTTTGTGGAGTCGGTGGCGGGAGAAACTACCTGCATGGGACGCGTAAGGGTTTGGTTGCTGCGAATGGAAAAGATGGTGAATGCGGCGCCTCCGCCGACCAGAATGGCGCCAAGAAGGATCCGGTAAATAGTGCGCATAAGCCGTTGTTTTGCAAACAAACAATTATCCGGTCAAAGTGTTGACCGCAGCGCTTTTGTGCTTTTGCGTTGAGCATTCCCGGCAGCGCGGCCCGGGTTATACGTCCGACGTGAAATGGAATTGAATTTTAGGAAAATTCTCCTG
>JAKOXM010000722.1 GCA_029781095.1 Bacteroidota bacterium | reverse complement strand
AAATAATCGCGTCCGAAATTTCCAATTGAAAACCGCCGGGATGTCCTTCATAAAAATATCCGTTCCATCCAGAGTCACCGCCATCGCGGCCCTCGGACTGCTGGCAGGAATCGCCCTGTCGTGGCCATTGTGGAATGCCGGGGCAAGATCGACGTTTCCGGCGCTGCCGATATGGGGCGGCTACCTGACCCATACCGCTATTACGGATCTTTGGCCGGCGGCTATTTTGATCGGTTTGACGGTTTTTGCGGCAGCCATGCCCGGCCGGAAAATTCTGATAGTCAATTTGTTAGTGCTTTTGTCTCTGCTCTGCTCTGTTGATCTGAACAGACTTCAGCCCTGGGTATGGTTTTACATGCTGGTGTTCGCCACAGCCATTTTTGGAAAAAAAGAAACGGAATATAACACCATCGCCGCATTCAGGTGGCTGCTTGCTGCGGTCTATTGCTGGGGCGGCTTCAACAAACTCACACCGTACTTTGCGGAGGACAATTTTCCGTGGTTCTGCGACGCCTTTTCTTGGTCAAAACCTGCCGGGCAATATACCGGCCTGGGCTATCTGGTTGCGGCGCTTGAGTTAGCTATCGGGGTAGCCCTGCTGAGGCGAAGAGCACTGCCCTATTTTCGGACGGGTGTCCTGCTTTTTCATGCCCTCATCATCGTTTTTCTGTGGAAGTTGAACTGGAACCTTGTGGTCATTCCATGGAATATCGCGATGGCCGCCATGGTTTGGGTGCTCTGCCCCGCCCCTGAAATTTCCGGAAAGCAGCCCGGGGATACGGGAAGACTCCCGGCAGTATCTTTGAGCAGGCTCCCCTCCCCCATTCTGTTTGGAGCGGGTGTAGCCTGGATCACACCCCTGCTTCACTTCTTCTATCTTTGGCCGCATTCACTCTCATGGGAGATGTACAGCAACACGCAACCGGAAGCGACTTTTTTTGTTGAAAACGGCCGGTTAAACTGCACGCGTGAAATGGACGAAATATGGTCCGCTCTTTCCTTCGACGACCATACCAAATTGTTGCTCGACGACTGGGCTGTGAAAGAACTTCGCGTGCCCATGTTTGCCACTAAAAACACCTTTCGCAGGATCGGAGCCTACCTCAAGCAATATGTATGCCCCCCTCCGGACAAACCGGGGTCGAGCCTTTACATCCTTACGGTGCATCGTTGGGACAAGTCGGCGGAAAGCATGATCGAAATACCCGGCAAAGACCTGATTAACAAATAACTGCAAGAAATTGCCCTGTTAATAGTCCGGGCGATGCCGAAAACGATAAAATGAAAAAATTCTCACTTCTCTGGCGTATCACTCCCCCAAAAAGTAAACGCTCTTCCTACCTTTTCGGGACGATGCATGTGCGAGACCTGCGCGCGTTCGGGTGGCTGGAAACAGCCCGGCACTACCTCGCCACATGCGAGGTATTCGCAACGGAATTCGACTTTTCCGAAACCGACGAAGCGGCCCTGGCCCTGGCATTGAAACTTCCGGATGACAAAACACTCGACCAGTTCCTGAAACCCGGAGTCTGGAAAAACCTGGATTTTTATTGCCGCAAAGAACTGGGCATTCCGGCTGACGCCATGCGCCGTCAGCATCCCATGACCGTTACGACCGCACTTACAGCCGCCTTTATGGCCGACGAATCGGCTCATTCGCTGGATGAGACCCTGTGGCATGATGCGCAGGCCCTGGGCAAGGTTACAACAGGTGTGGAAACATTTGCAGATCAGTTGAATACGTTGAACAACATACCTTTCCACCAGCAGATCAAAGCCCTTACCTGGTTGCTGAAAAATTATAAAAGCCAGAAACGCAGGCTTAAAAAGATGATGGGCTGGTACGCCGCAGGAAACATTGTCCAATTGTATAAAGCCGCCAAAAAGGACGCCAGGGGCATGCGCCGGATCCTTTTATACGACCGCAATGTCATGATGACAAAACGTTTCGAGGAAATTGCCATGGAACGACCCTTGTTCTGCGCAGTCGGCGCAGGGCACCTCGCCGGACAAAAAGGCATGCTGCGAATGCTGAAAAAAGCCGGCTTCAAGGTAAAGGCAGTTAAACTATCACCCTTTTCCGGCTCATTTG